>JBBIMQ010000091.1:0-5176 GCA_037444345.1 Gemmatimonadota bacterium
CGCTCCGGGAATTCGCCGGCTGGCCGGCCCCACGGCGCCCGGCCTGCCATGGAATGGACCCCGACCCTCCCCTGGGCAGGTGGCCCGGTGGCCCACCCAAGCCTGCCGGAAGCTCCGAGCCCGGGGCCTGCGGAGATCCGGGGCGGGCGATACGCCCGCCCTCGCCCGGGCCCCGCTCTGCCGGAGCCGAGCCGCGCCACTGGCCCCGACGGGCCCGACCACCCGCCGCGACGGGCGAGAAGCGGTTGCCCGATCACCGGGGCGGTCCGGGGGCGGTTCCTGTGGGCTCGGTTCGAAGGCCGCCAACCCTCCCCTGGGGGTCCCCTTCGGGGAGCGCCCCTCCGGGCGTTAGGTCGGCCAGCGCTGGAGGGATTGCTAGAGCTCGAGGATGGTGAGATTCCGGTTGGTGAACACGCAGATGTCCGCGGCGATCTCGAGGCTCCGCTGCACCACCTCGCGCGCCGAAAGCCCGGGGTCGCCCAGGAGCGCGCGCGCGGCCGCCAGCGCGTAGCTGCCGCCCGACCCCACCGCCAGCACCCCGTCGTCCGGCTCGATCAGCTCGCCGCTCCCGCTCAAGAGATACATGTGCTCCAGATCGGCCACCACCAGCAGGGCCTCGAGCCGCCGCAGCACGCGGTCGCTGCGCCAGTCCTTGGCCACTTCGACCGCAGCGCGCGGCAAATTGCCCGGGTAGCGGTCGAGCTTTTCCTCGAACCGCTCGTACAGAGTGAGCGCGTCCGCCACCGACCCCGCGAAGCCAGCCAGGACCTTCCCTCCCTTGAGCGAACGGACCTTGTTGGCGTGGGCCTTGACCACCGTCTCGCCGATGCTCACCTGCCCGTCGCCACCCAGGGCGACGCGGCCGTTCTTGCGGACTGCCAGAATCGTGGTGCCGTGGAACCGGGGCATAGAAGCGGTGGTCCTTCGCTAGAGAGTGAACGGTGAAGGGGAGGAGGTAAACCAGGCCGCATCCCGAGCGGAGGTCGCGGAGCGGACTCGGGACGACCGCGCCCGAGGCGGCAGAGGAGCGGCCCGCGGAAGCGAGGGACCCCGCACCCGCCTGCTGGTCCGTGACGGTAGCGTGCCGCTCAGCCCGCTCATGGGTCGCGGTGCTACGCCCTGGGGTGGGCCCGGTGGTACACCTGCTGCAGCCGCTCGACGCTGGTATGGGTGTAGATCTGCGTGGTGCTGAGGCTCGCCTGACCCAGGAGCTCCTGCACCGCCCGGAGATCGGCGCCAGCATCGAGCAGGTGGGTGGCGAAGCTGTGCCGGAGGGAGTGCGCCCTGAGGCCCTCGGCCCCCACCCGGTCCAGGGCCCGGTGCACGATCCGCTGGACGCTGCGCGGCGTGAGCCGCTTCCCTCGCCGGCCCACGAACACCGCCTGGCGATCCGCCTCGGGCCGAGCCACCAGCGGCTCGCGTACCTCGAGCCAACGGCGAAGCGCCCGATGGGCGCGGGAACCCAGCGGCACCAGGCGCTCCTTCCTCCCCTTGCCTCGCACGCGAAGCTGGTCGCCGAGGAGGTCGAGATCGCCCAGATCGAGTCCGGTAAGCTCGGCCAGCCGCAGGCCGCTCGAGTAGAACACCTCCAGGATCGCGAGGTCCCGCACCGCCGCCGCGTCGCCAGTCTCGGCCCGCGCCTCCGCCCCCTGGAACATCCGCTCGGTGCGCGCCAGGTCGAGATGGCCCGGGAGCGCCCGCTTGAGCCGGGGTCCACGGAGTGTCCGGGGGAGCGCTGCCTCCAGCCCGCAATGCGCCTGAAGATACCGGTAGAAGCTGCGGACGGCGGCGAGCGCCCGGGCGGCCGAACGCCTGGCAATGCCGCGCCGCTCGAGTTCTCCCAGGAACCCCCGGACGGCGAGCCGATCAATCGAGGCGAAGGTCCAGGGCCCGCCCGAGTAGCGATCGAGAAAATCGGCGAGCGACTCGAGGTCGCGGCGGTAAGCCCTGACGGTGTGAGGGGACAGCTGGCGTTCCTTGGCGAGGTGAGCGAGAAAGTTCTCGATCAGCCCTCGCTCCCCCCCGCTGTTCGGGGTCACAACGTGTTCCGCCATGCCTCGAGCTCCGCCAGCGCCCGCTCCGCCAGCAGCCGCTTCCGCTCGTCCTTGCCGGCCCGGCCGCCCGGCGCGCCGCCGGGGAGCGGGTCCAGCAGCCCCCAGTTGGCATTCATGGGCTGGAAATGCCTGGGATCGGCCTCTCGAAGATAGCGGTACAGACCACCCAACATGGTGGTGGGAGGGGGGACGCTCACCGGCTTGCCGGCGAGCCGCCGGGCCAGGTTGATCCCCGCCACGAGTCCGGTGCCAAGCGACTCGGTGTAGCCCTCGACACCGGTGAGCTGCCCGGCGAAGAAGAGCAGGTCATCGTCCCGCGCCGCGAGGCCCGGCCCCAGGTAGGCCGGGCTGTTGATGTAGCTGTTGCGGTGGATGCTGCCGTACCGAAGAAACTCCGCCTGTTCGAGCCCCGGGATCAGGCTGAACACCCGCTTCTGTTCCGGGATTCGGAGCCGGGTCTGGAAGCCGACCAGGTTCCACATCTGGCCCGCCCTGTCCTCGCGGCGGAGTTGCACCACCGCCCACGGCTGGCGCCCGGTCCTCGGGTCGGCGAGTCCCACCGGTTTCATGGGCCCGAATCGGAGGGTGTCGGGCCCCCGCCGGGCCATCTCCTCGATGGGTAGGCAGCCCTCGAAGTAGGGGACCTGATCGAACTCGTGGGCGGTGAACTGGTCCGCCTCGGTGAGGGCTTGGACAAAGGCGAGGTACTGGTCCCGGTCCAGAGGGGCATTGAGGTAGTCCTCGCCGTCCCCCTTTCCGTACCGGGAGCGCCGGTAGAGCCGGGACTGATCCAGCGACTCGAGGCTCACGATGGGCGCGATCGCGTCGTAGAAGGCGAGCGCGGATGCCCCGCCCATCCGCCGGGCGATCGCCGCGGCCAGCCGCTCGGAGGTGAGCGGACCGGTAGCCACGATGCCGGGCGAGGGCAGCTCGCTCGCTTCCTCTCGCACCACGGTGATGTTGGGGTGGCTCGACACCCGCCGGTGCACGATCTCCGAGAAGAGCGCCCGGTCCACCGCCAGCGCGGCTCCGGCGGGGACCCGGCTCTCCTCCGCGGCGCGGAGCAGCAGGCTCCCCAGCCGGACCAGCTCGGCCTTGAGCAGCCCGTGGGCGTTGGTGAGCTCGAGTGACTTGAACGAGTTGCTGCAGACCAGCTCCGCCAGCCGATCGGTCTGGTGGGCAGCGGTCCGGACGGCCGGCCGCATCTCCACGAGCACGACGTGCACCCCCCGCTCGGCGAGGGCCCAGGCCGCCTCGCAGCCCGCGAGCCCCCCGCCGACCACGGTGACGGTCACGTCGCGGCCACCTCCTCGGCGTCCATCACCACCACCTCATGCTGGCACTTGAGGCACACCCGGGTCTCGCCCCGCGCCTTGCTCACCCGCCTCTCCATGCCGAGCCAGCCGCAGTTGGGACAGGTGTCGGCGACCGGGCGGTTCCAGGTCGAGAAGTCGCACTCCGGATACCGGGTGCAACCGAAGAACGCCTTGCCGCGCCGGGTCCGCCGTTCGGCCAGATCGCCGGTACCGCACTTGGGGCACTTGAGTCCGAGCGGCACCGACCGGGTCCCCTTGCACTCAGGATACCGGGTGCAGGCCAGAAACTCGCCGAACCGCCCGGTCTTGATCACCATCGGCGCGCCGCACAGGTGGCACTTCTCGTCGGAGGGACGGTCCGGCGCCCGCTGCTTGCGGAGCGATTTGACGTAGTCGCAAGTCTTCTTGTAATTGACGCAGGCAAAATAGGGTCCGAAGCGCCCGGTGCGCAGCTCCACCCTGGCCCCGCACTTGGGGCATTTCTCGCCCGCCAGCTCCTGGGCCGAGAGGCCGTGCGCCTGGGCCACGATCGCGGTCATGTCCACCGCCTCGAGCGCCCGGGTGAACGGACCGTAGAAATCCTCCAGCACCCGCTGCCACCCCAGCTCGCCCTCCTCGATCTTGTCCAGCTCCTCTTCCATCGCCGCGGTGAAGTCCACGTTGAAGATCGAGGGGAAGTTGTCCACCATGATCCGTTCCACGGTCTCGCCCAGCTCGGTGGGCTTGAATCGGCGCTGGTCGAGAGTCACGTACTCGCGAGCCGTGAGGGTGGTGATGATCTGGGCGTAGGTCGAAGGGCGCCCGATCCCGAGCCGTTCCAGCTCCTTGACCAGGCTGGCCTCGGAGTAGCGCGGCGGCGGTTCCGTGAAATGCTGGCTCGGCGTGATCTTCCGGACCTCCACCCGGTCGCCCACCGCGAGCGGGGGGATGGGGGGCAGATCGTCCATGGTCTTTCCCTCGCCCGCCTCCCGGCCCTCGGTATAGACCACGTGATAGCCGTCGAACTCGAGCACCGAGCCGGTCGCCCGGACCAGGTAGCGCCCCAGGTCGAAGTCCACCACGGTCATGTCGTACACCGCCGGGTTCATCTGGGAAGCGACGAAGCGCTGCCAGATGAGCTGATAGAGCCGGAACTGGTCCGGCTCCAGCCATCGCTGCACCTCCTCCGGGCGGCGCCGCACGTCGGTGGGGCGGATCGCCTCGTGGGCATCCTGCACCCTGGCCGCCTTCTTCGCCGAATAGATGTTCGGTGACTCGGGGAGATACTCCTTGGGATAGCTGCGGCGGATGAAGTCCCGGGCGCTCGCCAGCGCCTGCTCCGACACGCGCACCGAATCGGTCCGCATGTAGGTGATGAGGCCCACCGGGCCTTCGCTGCCGATTTCCACCCCCTCGTAGAGGTCCTGGGCTGCCCGCATGGTCCGCCGGGCCGTAAACCCGAGCTTCTTGGCCGCCTCCTGCTGCAGGGTGCTGGTGGTGAACGGCGGCGCCGGGTGCTTCTTGCGGTGCCGCTTCTCCACCTTGGTGACCACGAAGGGGAGCCGCTCCAGGTCCCGCACTACCTCGACGGCCTGGGCCTCGCTCCTGAGCTGCGGATTGTGCCCGTCAATCTTCTTCAGTTCCGCCGCGAACTCCTGGCCGTCCTTGGCGCAGAGTGCTGCGATCGTCCAGTACTCCTCCGGCTTGAAGGCCCGGATTTCCCGCTCCCGCTCCACGATGAGCCGGAGCGCCACCGTCTGCACCCGCCCCGCCGAAAGGCCGGTCTTGATGCTCTGCCAGAGGAGCGGGCTCGTCTTGTAACCCACC
>JBBIMQ010000091.1:5186-9269 GCA_037444345.1 Gemmatimonadota bacterium
AGGATCCGGCGGGCCTGCTGCGCCTTGACCTTGTCGTCATCAATGGGTCCAGGCGTTTCCATCGCCTTCCGCACCGCCTCCCGCGTGATCTCGTGAAACAGGATCCGGTGCACCGGTGCTCGGGTGTCGAGCTGATCCGCCACGTGCCAGGCAATCGCCTCCCCTTCGCGATCCGGATCGGTCGCGAGATAGACGGCCCGAGCCGCCCGGGCGGCTCGCTTGAGCTCGGCCAGGGTCTGGCTCTTCCCCTTGATCGTGACGTACTCCGGCTGGAACCCGTTCTCGACGTCCACGCCCAGCTTCCGAGTCGGAAGGTCCCGCAGGTGCCCGATCGTCGCCTTGACCGAGTAGCCGGGCCCCAGATACTGGCTGAGGCTCCGGGCCTTGGTGGGCGACTCGACCACCACGAGCGCGCCCTTCCCGTCGCTCGAGGCGGTGTCGCCAGCCGCGGCCTTGCCGGCAGCCTGGCGGCGCGGCCGACGTCTGCCCTCGAGCGGCTCCGCCAGGGCCGGCGCCTTCGATCCTGGCGCCGGCCCAGATCTGGAAGCGGTTTTCTTCTTCTTGTTCCTTGCTACCATGAGTCCAATCTGGAGTCCCCAGGTCCAAGCTCGCTTGCGCCGAGGTCCGATCCAAGAAAACGCACCCGGGCCTCGATTGGCAAGGCGATGGAACGTAACGTGCTGTGGGACAATGTGTTACCTCACCATCCCGCACGCTGGCGCGCGAGCACCAGGACATCCTCCGCGATGGCGCCTGGCGGCCGGGTGTCCGCCCGCACCTCGGCGTGGGCCTGGAGGTAGAACGGCTCTCGCTCCTTGAGCAGGGTCCGCATCTTCTCGACCGGATCCTCCCCGACCAAGAGGGGCCGGGTACCTTCCTGGCCGACCCGTTTGGCCGCCGTGAGGGCCATGGTTCGGAGATAGACCAGAAACGCCCTGGGCCTGGCTTCCTCGAGGGCACCGGGCTGGGCCACCCAGCCTCCACCCGGCGCGATCACAGCGGGGGGACCACCGAGGGCCTGAGACATGACCTCGGCTTCGAGCTGACGGAATCGGGCCTCGCCGTGTTCGGCGAAGATCCGGGTTACCGGCATGTTCATGCGCCGCTGGATGACCGTATCGCAGTCAATGAACGGGGCCCCCAAGCGCTCGGCAACCAGCCGGCCGACGGTGGTCTTGCCCGAGCCGGGAAGTCCCACCAGCACGATGTGCAGCTTCATGGCGCCTCCACCTGCTCGCCCGGTTCGGCTGGCAGCGCGGCCCAGCGGCGGCCCAGGTGTTCGAGATAGGCGGCGTAATTCCGCCGCATCTCCTCGAGGGAGTCGCCTCCGAACTTTTCCAGCATCGCGTCGGCGAGCACCAGGGCGGTCACCGCCTCGGCGATCACCCCGAGGGCGGGGACGGCCGTCACGTCGGAACGTTCGCTCTGCGCCTTGGCGGGGCGACCGGTGAGCAGATCCACGGAGTCGAGCGGCGCCATCAGGGTCGAGATGGGTTTCATGCCAACCCGGAGCACCAGCGGCTCGCCGGTGGTGATGCCCCCTTCGAGTCCGCCGGCGTTGTTGCTCCGCCGCCGGTAGCCCCCGCGGAGGGCGGGAGCCGGCGCCGGTTGACCTGGAACAGCGGCCGGCTCGATGGGATCGTGAACCTCCGAGCCGGGGCGGCGCGCGCCCTCGAACCCCAGTCCGATCTCCACCGCCTTCACCGCCGGAAGGGACATCAGCGCGCCCGCCAGCCTGCCGTCCAGCTTGCGGTCCCAGTGCACATGGCTGCCCAGACCGACGGGGAGCCCCCGCACCACCACCTCGCATTCGCCGCCCAGCGTGTCTCCCTCGCGCCGGGCCTGATCTATCCGGCGGATGATCTCGATTTCGGCTTCGGGGTCGAGCACCCGCACCTCCGAGCGGTCTGCCGCGGGATTGAGGGGCACCGGGAGTTCCCCCGGCGGCCGGGCGCGGATGCCGCCCAGCGAAACCACGTGGCTTCCCACCTCGATCTGGAACTCGTCGAGGAGGCGCTTCGCCAGCGCCCCGGCCGCCACCCGGGTCGCCGTCTCCCGGGCACTGGCCCGCTCCAGAATGTCCCGGGCGTCGGCCCGATCGTACTTGAGCAGACCGGCCAGATCGGCGTGCCCGGGGCGAGGCCGGGTGAGCCGCCGCCGCCGCGGCTCGCCCCGCTCGCCCCCGGGGGCCATCACATCCTCCCAGTTGGCCCAGTCCCGGTTCGCGATGAGCATCGCGACCGGGGACCCCAGGGTCTCGGAGGCCCGTACCCCCGCGAGCCATTCGATCCGGTCGCGCTCGATCTTCATCCGGGCGCCCCGGCCATATCCCATCATCCGCCGGCCCAGTTCCGCGTCCACCCCTTCCGCCGTGACCGGCAGACCCGCGGGCAAGCCCTCGACGATCGCCACGAGGGCCTTCCCGTGCGATTCCCCGGCAGTGAGCAAGCGGAGCGGCATGAGCAGCTAGGACCTCGGTCAAGTCTCGAGGAAGGTTGGCCGCTGCCCGGCGTCAGTCCGGCGAACGCCGGAACCCGCCGAGCGAAGGCTTCCGTCCGGCGAGCGCAGCAGAGCTCCCGTCCGGCGCTTCCCCATAACAGCGAAGCCCGACCGGGGGCCGGGCTTGCGCCAACGCACCGCCTGCAAGCTGGCCTCACCGGCTCATGTCGTCAATGACTCGAGGGGTGACCAGGATGATCAGGTCCTGCCGCTGCTCGGTCGTATTGCTGAACCCGAACAGCTTGCCGACAATCGGGAGGTCCACCAGGAACGGGATCCCCGACTTGGTCTTGGTCACGCTGGTCACGGTGAGCCCGCCGATCACCGCCGTCTCGCCGTCGTCCACCAGCAACTGGTTCCGCGCGTTCTGCTTCTGGATGGTGAACCCCAGGTCGGCGGCCGCCAGGGCCCGCACGTTGGAGCGCTCGGCCTCGATCTGGAGGAAGATCTGCCGCTCGTTGGTCACGTGCGGGGTGACCTTGAGCAGGATGCCGGTCTCCTTGAACTGCACGGTGGCGCGGGGCTGGCCGGCTCCCACCGTCGCCTGCGATCCGAAGTCAATGACCCGCACCGGGACGTCTTCGCCCACCTTGATCTGGGCCTCGCGGTTGTCCAGGGTGGTGATCACGGGTTCGGCCTGCACGTCCGCCAGGTTCACCTGTTGCAGGGCCTGGAGGAAGCTCGTGAACTTGAACCCGCCGATCGCCGTGGCGAACACGACCTGCAGGGCCGGCTGGGAGATCACGGCTTCGGCGTTCGCGATGGCGCCCACGCCATCACCCCCGAAGACCACCGTGTTGGGGTCGAAGGGGTCGCCGGTGGCGGGGTCAATGCGCTGGCGCAGCCGATTGAAGAACGGCCCGTCGTCGGCCCCCAGGTCGTACTGGAGGCCCAGCGCCTGGATGTCCGTCCGGTCCACGAAGATGATCTTGGACTGGATGGACACCTGCGGGGTGCGGACATCGAGGTTTTTCACGAAGTCGGCGACCTCGCCGATCCGGGTCCGGGTTTCCGTGATGATGAGGGCGTTGGTGGTGGTGTCGCTCACCACGTTGCCGCGCTTGGACAGCACGGATTTCACGCTGCTCACGAGCTGGCCGGCGCTCACGTAGTTCACCGGCACCATGCGGGTGACCAGCGGCTCGATGGAGTCGAGCGCCGCGAGCGCGGCCGGCGAATCCACCCGGATGATTCCGCCGGGAAGCTCGATCGCCTGGAGCCCCTGGGTGGCCAGCACGGCCGCGAACGCTTCGGGCCAGGGCTGGTTCTTGATCTCGGCGGTGACGGTACCCTTGACGTCCTTGCCCAGAATGATCGTGCGCCGGGAGATCTCGGCGAAGCCGGCGATGACGTCGGAGATATCCGCCCGGTCCCAGGTGACCGTTATCCGCGGGGCATGCTGCTGGGCGGCGGCCGCCGGGGCCGTCTCGGGTGGCAGGGTCACCTCGGGTGCGGGCCGCGCCGCTGGCGCGGCGGACGCTGCCCGGGGCGGGGTCAGGGCGGCCGGCGAGAGGCTGGACCAGGCGAGGAACGTATCGTTGTCGGCGCCGAAGCGGATTCTCACCGCGTCGCCGGAGCGCTCCC
>JBBIMQ010000092.1:0-9267 GCA_037444345.1 Gemmatimonadota bacterium
CGAGGCCCACGAGCAGGGGGACGTCGGTGCGCATGTCGCCGAAGGCACCGGCGAGCTCGTTCCGGTCGAACCGGAGAGGAGGACGCTGAGTTCGGATGGGACTCGCCTCGCGCTGAAGAGGTGACCCTGCGACGGGCCAAACGTACTCGGGCTTCCCTCGGCCGCCAGGAGCCGCGGCCGGGCGCCTCCGGCCGCCCCCACGCCCCGGCGGCCGCCACCCCTTCGCACGAGATGACTGGTCGGCTGACCTCCCCCCCCCGGCTGGGGGGTCAGGCCGGAGGCTCGAGAGCGCGGCGGATTTTTTTCCCGGGGGGGCACGGCGCGGGGGGGACGGGGGCAGCAGGTACATCGGTCCCCCCCAACCCGGGGGGAGGGAGCCCTAGCCCCGGTAGGCCCGTTCCAGCGCGGCGAGGTCCGGCTTCACCATCTTGAGTAGCGCATCCATCACCCGCCGGGCCCGGGCGGGGTCGCCGCTTTCCATCCAGGCGCCGAGCCGAGCCGGCTGCAACTGCCAGCGGACGCCATAGCGGTCAACCAGCCACCCGCAGGCGACCGGTTTCCCCCCTCCCTCGAGGAGAGCGTTCCAGTAACGGTCGAGTTCTGCCTGGTCGTCGCAGGAAACGACGAACGAGATCGCGTCGTTGAACTCGTGATGCGGGCCCGCGGCGATGGCCATGAAGGGCTGGCCGAAGAGGGTGAACCGCACCACCTTCACCGAGCCCGGGGGGCCGCTCGGCGTCTCGGTGGGAATGGCCGTGACGCTGTCCACGCGCGAGTCGGGGAAGATGGAGGCATAGAACCGCGCCGCCTCCTCCGCCTCGCGCGCATACCAGAGATGAGCCTGGATTTTGGCGGGGGCCGGCGGGGCCCCGGGTCCGGCTGCGCGGGACAGGGAGGCTGCAGCTTCGAGCCGGGCCCGGAGGCGCTCCTCCTCAGCGCGGAGCTCGGGCGTGAGCACAGGCGCGAAATCCTCCGGCTCGTATACCGGGCGGATCTCGATCACCGCCTCCTCGCCCGGCATCGGATGAGGACAGCGCGCGAGCCACTCCAGCGCCTGCTCCATGGACTCGACCCGCCAGAGCCAGAAGCCCGCAATCAGCTCCTTGGTTTCGGGAAAGGGCCCGTCGGTGACGATCCGCTTCCCGCCCGCGAACCTGACCCGCTTCCCCCTGGCACTCGGGTGAAGCCCCTCGCCGGCGAGCAGGACGCCGGCCCGTTCCAGTTCCTGGTTGAACCGGCCCATCTCGACCAGAAGCTTCTCGCTCGGCAGCACGCCGGCTTCGGAGTTGTCGGTCGCCTTGACGATCACCATGACTCGCATCGCTCGCTCCCTGGAAAGAGGACAGTCGTGGCGGGGGCACCGAAGACAGCCCGGGATACCCCTCCGGCCCCGAGGCTCGGTACGCCCGGCCGCTCCCCATGGTCGAACGGGGTGGGACGGATTCGACACCCCGGGCTGCCCCGCGGCTTGGTGGGGCGGGGGGGCGGGCGCGGCGTGGCCCGGGGTTGGGTGCTCCCGGAGGGGGATCGCTTCGGCGCTGCGCGCCTCGCGATGACCCGGGTGGCGGGACCCCTACCGTCCGGCCGAACGCGCCTGCATTCTTATGCGTTCGTCGAGGAGGTCACCGTGGCGGAGCCGCGCCCCCTGGTGCCGGTCACCAGCAATCTGCACGTCGTCCGATTCGAGCCGCTGCTTCCGCCGCGGGCGCTCCTCGCCGAGCTGCCGCTCACCCGGCGGGCGGCGCGGACGGTGGTGGCGGGCCGGGAGGAGGTGCGGGCGATTCTGGCCGGCCGGGACCCGCGGCTCCTGGTGGTGGCGGGGCCCTGCTCGATCCACGATCCGGTGGCGGCGCTCGATTACGCCCAGCGGCTGGCCCGGCTCCGGGTTGAGCTCGGGGGAACCCTCGCGGTGCTGATGCGGGTGTATTTCGAGAAGCCGCGGACCACGGTCGGCTGGAAGGGGCTCATCAACGACCCCCACCTCGACGGCACCCGGGACATGGCGACCGGGCTCCGGCTCGCCCGCAAGCTCCTGCTCGACATCAACGATCTCGGCCTTCCGGCGGCCACCGAGCTCCTGGGGCCGGTGATTCCCCAGTACATCGCCGATCTGGTGGCCTGGACCGCGATCGGGGCGCGGACCGCGGAGTCGCAGACGCACCGCGAGATGGCGAGCGGGCTCTCGATGCCGGTGGGGTTCAAGAACACGACCGACGGCAACCTGACGGTGGCGCTCGACGCGATGCAGGCGGCGGGCACCCCGCACACCTTCCTCGGCATTGACGAGGAGGGGCGGGGGGCGATCGTGCACACCTCGGGAAACCCCGACCGGCACCTGGTGCTCCGGGGCGGCGGCGGCCGGACCAACTACGACGCGGCGTCGGTGCGCGAGGCGGCGAGACTGCTCGCCGCCCGGGGGCTGCCGGCGCGGGTGATGGTGGACTGCAGCCACGGCAACTCCAACAAGGATCACACCCGGCAGCCTGGGGTGTTCCGCGAGGTGCTGGGCCAGGTGACCGGGGGAAGCCGGGACATTCTGGGCCTCATGCTGGAGAGCCACCTCCACGCGGGGAACCAGCGGCTGGAACCGGGGGGGCGGGGGCTCCGCTACGGGGTCTCGATCACGGACGCCTGCATTGACTGGGAGACCACCGAGACGCTGCTCCGAGAGGCGGACCGGGCGCTCGGGGCGGAAGTGAGAAAGGTGGGGCAGGGGCGCTAGGAGCTGCTCGCGGCCGCCGTACAGCTCTTCCCGGGTTCCCCCTCCCTCGTCTCTTCCCGCGCTCCCCCTTACTCCCCGGGCTACCCGGCCAGCGCCGGAGCCGGCGCCAGCACTTCGCGCAGGTAGCGGCCGGTGTGGGACTCGGCCACCTGGGCGACCTGCTCCGGCGTGCCCTGGGCCACCACCCGCCCCCCCCTGTCCCCCGCCTCGGGCCCCAGGTCAATGATCCAGTCGGCGCGCTTGATAACATCGAGATGGTGCTCGATGACGACCACGGTGTGTCCGGCGTCCACCAGGCGGTCCAGCACCTGGATCAGCACCCGCACGTCGTCCAGGTGGAGGCCGGTGGTGGGCTCGTCGAGCAGA
This sequence comes from Gemmatimonadota bacterium, assembly GCA_037444345.1. Taxonomy (GTDB): domain Bacteria; phylum Gemmatimonadota; class Gemmatimonadetes; order Gemmatimonadales; family GWC2-71-9; genus JADJOM01. The sequence continues at coordinate 3,089 of JBBIMQ010000092.1, forward strand.
TAGAGTTTGCGCCCGCCGCGGCGGCCGGCCTGGGCGAGTTCCCGGGCGATTTTCAGGCGCTGGGCCTCGCCGCCTGACAGAGTGGTCGCGGGCTGGCCGAGGCGCAGGTAACCGAGTCCGACCTGCTGCAGGTGCCAGAGGGCCTGGCCCAGGCGGGGCTGGTGGCGGAAGCGGCGGATGGCCTCGTCCACGGTGAACTGGAGGACGTCGGCGATCGAGTAGCCGTGCAGCCGCACCTCCAGGATCTCCCGCTTGTAGCGCGAGCCGCCGCAGACCTCGCAGGGGACGTAGACGTCGGCCAGGAAGACCATCTCGACCAGCACCGCGCCGGCGCCCTCGCACGCCTCGCAGCGGCCGCCCGGCACGTTGAAGGAGAAGGAGGCGGGGGTGTAGCGGCGTCGGCGGGCCTCGGGCTGGGCGGCGAAGCGGGCGCGGATGTCGTCGAAGCCCTTGACGTAGGTGATCGGGTTCGAGCGCGGGGTCCGCCCGATGGGCGACTGGTCTATGAGCAGGACGTCCTGCAGGTGTTCGACCCCGCGCAGCGCGGTCACGGTGCCCACCGTCTCGCCCAGGTGTTCCTTGGCCGAGTGGCCTCCCTTGAGCCGCGCCTCGAGCTGGCGGTAGAGCACGTCGTGCACCAGCGTGCTCTTGCCGGAACCCGAGACCCCGGTGACCGCGGTGAGGGTGCCGAGGGGGATGTCGGCGTCCACGCCCCGCAGGTTGTGGAGGGTGGCACCCCGGATCTCCAGCCAGGGCCCGAAGCGGCGCCGCGCGCTGGGGACGCCGATCCGCTTGAGACCCAGGAGGTACTGCCCGGTGAGGGAGCCGGTGGCGCCCGCCACCGGTCCGGCGTAGACCACCTGGCCGCCCTGGTCGCCGGCCCCCGGCCCGAGCTCGAGCATGAAATTGGCTTTCCGGATGGCGCTCGGGTCGTGCTCCACCACGAGGACGGTGTTGCCCTGGTCGCGGAGGCGCGCGAGCAGGGCGAGCAGGCGGTCAATGTCGCGGGGATGGAGCCCGATGGAGGGCTCGTCGAGCACGTAGAGCGCGTCCACCAGGTTGGCGCCGAGCGCGTTGGCGAGCGCGATGCGCTGGGCCTCGCCGCCGGAGAGCGTCCGGGTGAGGCGATCGAGCGTGAGATAGCCCAGCCCCACGTCGCGGAGGTAGCCGATCCGGCGGCGCAGTTGCTCGAGAATGAGCTGGCTCACCTGGCGCTCGAAGTCGCTGAGCTCCAGCCGCTCGAGCCAGGCGGCGAGCTCGTCCACCGAGCGGGCGGCGGCGGCGCCGATGGTCTCGCCCGCCACGCGCACGGCCAGGGCATCCTCGTTGAGCCGGGCCCCGCGGCACAGGGGGCAGGGCCGGGCCCGCTGGTACTGCCGCAGGAAGACCCTGACATACTGCTTGTAGCGTTTGGCCTCGAGGCCCTCGAGGAAGGGGAAGATGCCCACGTAGCGGCCGTGGCGGCCGTACAGGAGTTCCCGCCGCAGGGCGGGCTTGAGGCTCTCCCAGGGGCGATCGGGGTCGGCGCCCAGGGCGCGCGCGGTGGCGAGGAGGAGGCGGCGGCGCGCCTCGTAGCGCGGCTTGGTCCAGGGGTCAATGGCCCCCTCGGCGAGGCTGCGGCGCGGGTCGGGGACGATCAGCGATTCGTCGTACTCGAGCACCGCCCCGAACCCGTGGCAGCCGGGGCAGGCCCCGCGCGGGTTGTTGAACGAAAAGTGGGCCGGGGTCAACACTGCCGCCGGCGTGTCGCAGCGGCTGCACGCCGGCCGCTCGGTAAAGCGGAGCCGCCCCCCCTCGTGCAGCACCAGGGCCACTCCCTCGCCTTCGGCGAAGGCGGTGGCCAGCGCCTCCACCAGGCGGCCCGGGGGCGAAGGCGGCGAGTCTTCCTGGGCGGATGAGGGCGGCGCATCGAGCGCCAGGCGGTCCACCACGACCAAGAGCTCCGGCGCCGCGGCCAGGTCGAGGTCGCCGGGAAGCTGGTCGAGGTGGTAGGCGGTCTCGCCGGCCAGGACCCGGACGAACCCCAGGGCCCGGAGATTGTCCACGATGGCGCGGTGGCTCAGCCGCGCCGTGGCGGGCAGGGGAAAGGCCACCTGGATCCGCCCGGCCGCCGCCGCCATGACATCCTGGGCGGCGCTCTGGGGGGTGTCGCGCCGCACCGGATGGCCGCAGCGGCGGCAGTGCTGGCGCCCGATCCGGGCCCAGAGGAGCCGGAGATAGTCATACACCTCGGTGGCCGTCCCGACGGTGGAGCGGCTCGAGACGGTGGGGTTCCGCTGCTCGATGGCCACCGCGGGGGACAGCCCCTCCAGCCGGTCCACCAGCGGCTTGGGCATCCGCTCGAGGAACTGCTTGGCGTAGGTCGAGAGCGACTCGATGTAGCGCCGCTGGCCCTCGGCGTAGAGCGTGTCGAAAACGAGCGAGGACTTGCCGGAGCCCGACGGTCCCGTCACCACGATGAGGGCCCGCCGCGGCAACTCGACCGTAATGCCCTTCAGGTTGTGCTGCCGGGCGTTGACGATGCGGATCACGGGGGCGGAAGCGGAGGCGGCGCTGGCCATGCTGGGGGAAGAATAGCCTGGCGGCGCGGGAGGCGCCCGGGCGGTGCCGGGAAACCGGTTTCGCCCGGCGCGGGCGACGGGGTAGATTTCCCCGGTCCATGGCGTTCGTGCTCTCGCCCCGCTTTCTGCTCCGCGGGTTCGCACTTTTCGTCGGCATCTCGCTCCTCGGCTATGCCGGGGTGCTCCTCTACGGCAACAACCTGCCGGCGTTCGTCCAGGCGCTGGGGCACATCCAGTGGGGCTGGATCCTGGTGGGCATGGGGCTCGCCTCGATGGACTGGTTCGGCGGCGGGCTGCGCAACTGGGTCCTGGTGCGGCACGTCCACCCGCGGCCACCGCTGGGCGGGATGATCCTCTCGGGCGGGATGGGGGCCTGGGCCGCCTATCTCACGCCGCTCCAGTCGGGCGCCGGCCCCATGATGATGTACGCCATGCGGCGGGCGGGGGTGCCACTGCCGGTGGCGGTGACGGCGACCTTGATGTCCTTCATCGCCACGGTGCTCTTCTTCGCCCTGGCGGGGCCGCTGGCGATCGTGTTCGGGGCGGGGCGTTCGCTGGGGCAGCACGGGAACCTGCTCGGCCTCACCCTCTACGACCTCTTCCTCGCCAGCCTCTGGCTCTTCGTGGGGATCGGAGTGCTGCTCGTGGTGGTGATCGTGTTCCCGCAACTGGTGCGGGACTGGCTCCACCGCGCGGCCGAGCGGCTCTCGCGCCGGAGCCGCCGGGTGGCGGAGCGGATCGAGGGATTCCGCCGGGGGATTGACGAGGCGCACCGGAGCTTTCTCGCCTTCAACAGTCCGCGGGGCTGGCTGGCGCTGTTCTGGGCCACCCTCCTGTCGGGCCCCTCGCACGCCAACAAGCTCCTGGCGGGGTACGTGGCGCTCCGGGCGGTGGGGATCGAGGCGCACTTCGTGGACACGCTGCTGCTCCAGACCTTCATCACTTTCCTGCTCTACTTCGCGCCGACCCCGGGCGGCTCGGGGATCGCCGAGCTGTTGTCCACGGCGGTGATGGCGTCGGTGTACGTTCCCAAGGCGCTCGCCCCGCTGTACACGCTGATCTGGCGCGCGATCCTGAGCTACTTCACGCTGGGGTTCGGCTTCCTGGTGTTTTTCCGCTGGGTGCACCGCCGGATGCGGCACCTGGACCGGCTGCCCGAGGCCGAGGGCGCGGTGACGGCGGGGACGGCGTAGGCCGGAGGCAAGTCAGGCATGGCGTTCGACTTCCCGGAGGAACCCGGCGACCGGGCCTACGACGCAAGGCTGATGCGGCGGCTGCTCGGGTACCTGCGGCCCTACTGGTGGGCCGTGGGGCTGGCGGTGCTGCTGCTCCTCCTGGGAGCCGGCCTCGCCGTAGTCGGCCCGAACCTCACCAGGCGGGTGCTCGATGTGGCGGTGCCCGGCCGTGACCTCGGGCTGCTCCGCGACCTCACCCTGCTCTACGCCGGAGCGCTGGTGCTCAACTTCCTGGCCGATTACGGCCAGGCGCTGATCACCGCCTGGCTGGGCCAGCGGGTGATGGGGGACCTCCGGCTCCAGCTCTTCGCCCACCTCCAGCGGCTCAGCATCCCGTACTTCGACCGGCATCCCGTGGGCCGGATCATGACCCGGGTCACCTCGGACGTGGAGACGCTGAACGAGCTCTTCTCCTCGGGGGTGGTGACGGTCTTCGGCGACGTCTTCACCCTGGCGGCGATCATCCTCTCGATGCTCGCCATTGACTGGCGGCTGGCGCTGGTGGCCTTCGCCGTGATCCCGTTCATGGGGCTGGCCGTGGCGGCGTTCCGGCGGCGGGTGCGGGAGTCGTTCCGGGAGATCCGGATCCGGCTGGCCCGGATCAACGCGTTCCTCCAGGAGCACCTCTCGGGGATGCGGGTGGTGCAGCTCTTCAGCCGCGAGCGGGCGAGTGCCGAGCGATTCGCGGCGATCAACCGCGACCACCTGCGGGCCCACCTGCGGTCCATCACGATCTACGCGGTCTTCTTCCCTGTGGTGGAGTTCCTCACCACGGTGGCGCTCGCGCTTCTCCTCTGGTACGGCGGCCTCCGGGTGCTCGAAGGGACGCTCACCGTGGGGGTGGTGGCCGCGTTTATCCAGCTCACCCGCCGCTTCTTCGAGCCCCTCCAGGATCTCTCGGAGAAGTACAACCTGTTGCAGAGCGCGATGGCGTCGGCGGAGCGGATCTTCCAGCTGCTCGATACCGCCCCCACCGTGACCGAACCGGTCCGGGCCCGGGTGCTGCCGGCCCAGGTCCGCGGCGAGGTGGCGTTCGAGGGGGTCTGGTTCTCGTACGGCGGCGCGGCACGGCCCCCAGCCGGCGCTCCCGACCCGGCCGAGGGCGAGCTCCTCCCCCAGCAGGCGGCAGGCGGCTGGGTGCTGCGGGACGTTTCCTTCACCGCCCGGCCCGGCGAGACGGTGGCGCTGGTGGGGCACACCGGGGCGGGGAAGAGCACGGTGATCAGCCTGCTGCTCCGGTTCTACGACCCCCAGCGGGGCCGGATCACGGTGGACGGGGTGGATCTGCGCGAGCTGTCCACCGATCACCTCCGGGCGCTGATCGGCTTCGTCCCGCAGGACCTCTTCCTCTTCACCGGCGACATTCTGCGCAACCTGCGGCTCGACGGAGCGGTGGACGACGCGCGGGCGCAGGAGGCGGCGCGGCGGGTGGGGGCGGACCGGTTCATCGAGCGGATTCCGCAGGGGTATGCCCACGTGCTGGGCGAGCGGGGGAAGTCGCTGAGCGTGGGGGAGCGGCAGCTCTTGTCCTTTGCCCGGGCGCTGGCGCGGGAGCCCCGGATCCTGGTGCTGGACGAGGCGACAAGCTCGGTGGACGCCGAGGCCGAGGCGGCGATCCAGCGCGCCCTGGCGGAACTCATGCGCGGGCGCACCAGCCTGGTGGTGGCCCACCGGCTGTCCACCATCCAGCACGCCGACCAGATCCTGGTGTTGCATCACGGGGTGATCCGGGAGCGGGGCACCCACCGTTCCCTGCTCCGGCGGGACGGGCTCTACCGGCGGCTCTACGAACTCCAGCTCCGAGGCACGGGAGGGAGCGAGCGGGTGCCGCTGAGGGCGTAACCTCCGTTTGCTTGCGCGGTTACGGTGCCGGGCGTACGTTACCCGATCCGGCTTGGCCAAGGGCGGGAAGGGATGCTGGAACTGGAAATCAGCGGGCAGCGCATTCCGGTGCCGGTCGGGGAGCTGGTGATCGGCTCCGACCCGTCGTGCGGGCTTCGGGTGTTCGGCGAGGGGGTCAAGGCCCGGCATGCCGTGGTGGTGGGGGCGGCGGACGGCTCGGCGGCGGTGCGCCGGAGCGATGCCGAGGCCCGGGTGCTGGTGAACGGGGTGCGGCTGGGGGGGGATCCCGCGCCCCGCCCCCCCCCCCCCCCCCCCGGCCGGGGCCCCGCCCCCCCCCCCCCGGCCCCGCCCCTCCCCCGCTCCCATCCTGCACGGGGACAAGCTCCAGATCGGTCCCAACGAGATCCTGGTGACCGACCCGCGCCGGGGCGGGAGCACGCAGTTCGTCAGCGCGGCGCAGCTCGCCAGGATGGCCGGGGCGGCCGCGGCGGTGCGGCCCGGCGGGGCGCGAGCGCCGACCGCGGAGACCGGGGGGCGGCTG
>JBBIMQ010000093.1:0-9247 GCA_037444345.1 Gemmatimonadota bacterium
TACCCGCGGTGGCGCGAGGAGGCGCTCACGGTGCAGCCCGACGACCTGGCCACCCTGATCTACACCTCCGGCACCACCGGCGACCCCAAGGGGGTCATGCTCACGCACGGGAACCTCACGTCCAACGTGGTGGCGGCGCTCTCGGTCCTGAGTCTCCGGGACGAAGGCGAGGAGTGCCTGTCCTTCCTCCCGCTCTCCCACGTGTTCGAACGGCTGGGCGGGCACTACGTGATGCTGCACAGCGGGGCCGTGGTCAACTACGCCCAGAGCGTTGATACGGTCTCCAGCGACATGCTTGAGGTCCGCCCCACCGTGATGCTCTCGGTGCCGAGACTCTACGAGAAGATCTACGCCCGGGTGCTGGAGAACGCCGTGGCGGGCGGCAAGGTGAAGAAGGCCATCTTCGACTGGGCCAAGCAGACCGCGGAGACCTGGGCGGACTACGTGCTGGCGAAGAAGCCGGTCCCCTCGGGCCTCGCCCTCAGGAAGCGCCTGGCCGACAAACTGGTGTTCTCCAAGCTCAAGGCCCGCACCGGGGGGCGGCTCCGGTTCTTCGTCTCGGGGGGGGCGCCGCTCTCGCCGGAAATCGCCAAGTTCTTCTATGCCGCAGGACTCCCCATCTACGAAGGCTACGGCCTCACCGAGACCTCGCCGGTGATCAGCCTGAACACCGTCGAGCACATCAAGATCGGCACGGTGGGTCGGCCCATCCCGGGCGTCGAGGTCAAGATCGCGCCCGACGGCGAGATCCTCACCCGCGGCCCCCATGTCATGAAGGGCTATTACAACAAACCCGAGGCCACCCGAGAGGCGATCGACTCGGAGGGATGGTTCCACACCGGCGACATCGGGATGATTGACGCGGACGGCTTCCTCCGGATCACCGACCGGAAGAAGGACATCATCGTCACCGCCGGGGGCAAGAACATTGCGCCCCAGCCGATCGAGAATCGAGTCAAGACCAACAAGTTCATCCTGAACGCCGTCATGCTGGGGGACAAGCGCAAGTTCCCCATCATGCTCGTGGTACCCAATCTCGAGGCGCTCCGGGAGTGGGCTGCGGTCACGGGCCTGAGGTACGGCGACGACGAGAGCCTGCTCCGGATGCCCGAGGTGGGGGACAAGATCGAGCGCGAGGTGCGGCTCTGCCTGCGCGATCTGGCCCAGTTCGAGATGCCCAAGAAGGTCGTCCTGATCGAACGGGATTTCAGTATCGAGACGGGCGAACTCACTCCCACCCTCAAGGTCAAGCGCCGGGTGGTGGAAAAGAACTACCGGGAGCGGATCGAGGCCGTTTACGCCGAGCCGATCGGCGGCATGCACGACGTGTAGCCGGTCCGGAGGTCCCCGGGAGCGCTCGAGGCGGCTATCCTCGCTCCTCTCTGCGAGCCACCCACCAGTGCTCGGCGGCGGCCAGGGGCGCGAGACTCGCCACCAGCGGCGGCAGGCCGGCGCCCGTCACCCGGAGGCCGGGCAGCACTGAACGGGCGGCCTCCCGCTGCCAGAAGGCGTCCGGCCCGTACCCCGCCCCGAGGACCGCGCCCCGGAGACTCCGGCTCTTGATAGGCGAGCGCGGCGACCGGACCAGACTGCAATAGGGCTGTTCCTCGACACCCGCCGGTGGGTTCACCGCCACCCAGTGGACCCCTGGCTGGAGCGCCGCCAGCCCCTCGGCAAGCCGGGCCGCGTCGCCGAACAGGCCGACGTAACCCCCCGGCCCACCCAGCCCGAGAAACGCCAGCACCGCCGCGGCTGGCGGGAGCGGCGCGGCGTCCGCGATCTCGCCCGCCGGAGCCCCGGGCACCCCGAACTCGGCCACTCCCTCGGTGATCGGGTATTCCCGGCGGCACACCGGACATCCCAGGATCCCGCGGATCACCTGGCGCCGCTCGACCTGGTGCGGGATCAGGACGAGGTAACTCTCCTCATGCGCGGCAGGACAGCACAGGAGGTCGGTAAGCTCGATGAACACGGGAAGCCGGGGGGGAATCGCGAACCGAGAATAGGACGAGAGCGTCTCGACCGGCGCAGGCGCGGAGACGGCCCCTAGGGCCGGAACACCACCCAGCTCACCTTGCCGGGTTCCACCACAACCGAGCGGTACACCCGTTTCCCCCCGATCTCGGTGCCGAGCACGTAGGTGCCAGGCGGCACATCGCTGATCGCGAAGTGCTCGCCGTAGAGGGGATGCGGGTGGGCCCGATCGCCGTAGGTCTCGACGTACGAGAACGGGGTTTCCGCCGGCTCCGGTTTCACCAGCCCGTAAATCCGGGCTTGCGGGACCGGCTCGCCCAGCTTGTCGAACACCTGTCCCGCGACGATGCCGGTGCCCGGCAAGGGCTCGATCCACAGCTCCGGGTTGGTGGTGTAGCGAGGATACCGCTCGAGCGAGTCCACGATGGCGCCCACCGAGTCGGTCGGGGCCGCATGCACCTCGAGGTGGAGGTGGTCGTTGGTGGCCCGGCCGCTGTTCCCCACCCGGGCGATGGTGTCGCCCGCCTCCACCTTCTGTCCCACCTGCACCCGGAGCGCGGAGTTGTGGTAATAGACCGAGTAGATCCGCAACCGCGCCTGAGGGGTCGCCACCACCGAGTCGTGCTGGATGGCCACGGTCAGGGCGCCTTGTTCCGCGGGGCCGGCGTAGACCACGCGGCCCCCACCAATGGCGAGCACCGGTGTCCCATCAGGGTTGTTGAACTCCACCCCCTGGTGCTGCTGGAAGTTGCCCCCCATCGTCGAGCCGTAGCGGTAGGTCTGGTCAATGTAGCTGTTGTCCGCCCGGGCAAGCGGGCGGCGAAACCAGGTGGTGAGGGGAAGGCGGGGAGCCAGGGGAGCCGGGGTCGCCCGCCGGAGGCAGGGGACCGTATCGGTGGCCGGCCTGAGGCCGCACTGGGTTCCCTTCCAGGCAACGCCGTCCAGCACCACCTGGCCCCGGGGCCGGAAGGCTGCGCTCGGGAGCGGCTCGGTGACCCACGCGGCGCCGTTCCAGGACAGCCGTTCGTTCCCCTTGAGGGTGGCAACGAGCAGGCCGCGGCTGCTCACGCCGATCCGGCGCACGTACTCGCTGGTGAGCACAGCCACCACGGTGTCCGCCGGCCCTCGTGCCGGCGGTCCGGTGCGATCGGCGAACGCGATCCAGTGGGCGCCGTCATCGGTGGTCATCTGGAGGCCGTCGGCGGTGGCCACCCAGGTGGTGTCGCCCCGGGTCACGATCCCGTCAGGCGCCACGTACTGCCACTCGGGCCCCAGCTCGGCATAGGTCCAGTTCCGCCAGGTGGCGCCGCCGTCGTGGGAGACACCCCACCCGTTGCCGACCGTGCCGTACCAGATGGCGCCGCGCTGGCCGAAGGCAAAGGCGTGCACGAAATCCCAGGAGATGCTGGTCCCGCTGGTATCCCGGCGCATCCGATCCCACACCCCCGCGCCGGGCTTGAGGCGGAAGACACCCTGTCCGTAGGTGCCGACCCAGAGCGACCCCCAGGGATCGCGGGCCACGGCCAGCACATGGACACCCCACCCGGTTGAATCGGGTAGGGGCGGGAGCCGGCGCGCCTGCGCTGAGAGGGCCGACGCGAGCCCGGCCAGGGCGGGAACGAGGAGTACCCGCCTCACGCGGTGGTCCGGGAGGGCGTGGGAACCAGGCGGAGCCATTCCAGGGTGACCCCTGGCGGCCGGGTGGCCGCGAAGAGCACCGCCTCCGCCACGTCCTCGGGCCGCAGCATCTCGGCGCGGGAGAGCAGCCCCTCCCGGGCGTCGGGGTCGAACGGCTCCCAGATCCCGGTATCGGTGGAGCCGGGGGAGATCAGCGTGAACCGGATTCCCGAACCCTGATATTCGGCGGCGAGCGCCTGGTGCAGCCCGCGGAGGCCGAACTTGGTCGCGGTGTAGGCGCTGTTCTCCGGGAAGGCCAGATGATCGCAGGTGCTCCCGATCGAGACCAGCACCCCTTCCCCGGCCCGCCGCATGGCGGGCAGGAAGGCCCGGGCCACGACGAAGGGAGCACGCAGGTTCACGGCGTACTGCCGGTCCAGCTCGGCGGGATCGGTCTCCTCGAACGGTTTGAGCGCGAAGAGCCCCGCGTTGTTCACGACCAGGTAGGGCGCCCCCCACTGCTCCAGCACCCGGGCCGCGACCCGCAGGGTCGCGGCCACGTCCTCGAGGTCGCAGGTAAAATCGAAAAACCCCTCGTGGCTTCCGTCGGCCAGGCTCCGGGCCAGCCGCACCACCCGGGCCCCTTCGCCGGCGAGGGCACGCGCCGTGGCGAGCCCGATCCCGCGCGACCCCCCGGTCACGACCGCCAGCCGCCCGGAAAGCCGCGTCATTCCACCGGGCGCCCGTGCACCAGCCGCAGGAACTCCTCCCGGGTGCGGAGGTCGCTCCGGAAAATCCCCCGCACCGCGTTGGTCACGGTCCGGGAGTTCTGCTTCTCCACTCCCCGCATGGCCATGCAGAGATGGACGGCCTCGATCAGGACCCCCACCCCGTGCGGGTCCAGTACTTCCATGATGGCGTCGGCGATCTGGTCCGAGAGCCGCTCCTGCACCTGGAGCCGGCGGGCGAAGACCTCGACGATCCGGGGCAGCTTGGAGAGACCGACGATCCGCCCCTTGGGGATGTACGCCACGTGGGCCCGGCCGAAAAAGGGCAGGAGGTGGTGCTCGCAGAGCGAGTAGAGCTCGATGTCTCGCACCAGGATCATGCTGTTGTGCTGTTCCTCGAACAGGGCGTCCCCCACCGCGTCGGCCACCGTCATCTCGTAGCCCTTGGTCAGCCAGCGCAACGCCTTTTCCACCCGCTCGGGCGTTTGCAACAAGCCGGGCCGGTCGGGATCTTCCCCGAGCGCCGCCAGAATCGCGCGAACCTCCGCCTGAAACGGGATGTGGGGGCGGGCGCGGCGGCGGGCCCGGCTTTCAGCGGCCTTCATATTCGACATAGTTACGCGGCGTCTCCCAGAGCCGGACTCGAACCAGCCGGCCCGACGGCAGCTCGGGAGCCAGCACTTCCCAGCAGACCACGGCGATGTTCTCCGCGGTGGGAATCCGATCCCGAAACCAGGGGACGTCCAGGTTCAGGTTCTTGTGGTCGAGATGGCGCAGCAATTTGTCTTCGATGACCTGTTTCAGTACGTTGATGTCGATCACATAACCGGTGTCGGGGTCCACCTGCCCTTCCACGGTGACGTCCAGTTCGTAGTTGTGACCGTGGTAGTTGGGGTTGCTGCAAACCCCGAACACCTCTTGATTCCACGCCTCGGACCGGGCCGGGTTGTAGAGCCGGTGGGCGGCGTTGAAATGGACCCGGCGGGTCACCGACGAGATCGGCATCAGGCAGCCTCCTCCTCGTGGTGGAAAATCACCGGCTCGGTACCGGTGTCAAGGAAAAGGGGCCGCCTCCTCGCACAACGAGGCGCCGGCCGAGCTGGCCGACGCCCCGCGCGCAACAGCTGAGGCGATACCGGAGGGGTTTATTGAAGCCCGACGAACATGCGTGGCGTCCTCACCGAAACTCCTGTCTTCCCGCAGAGGGCCTGACATCGGAATCGGTATCTGGACCCTTCATCGGACCTGTTGGCTCAATAACGGGTTCTCCGGTACCGCTTCGGTTCCCAAGATAGGGCCCGGTACCGCCACCGTCAACGCGTCCCGCTTACCCCGGCCCGTGCCATGACGCTCCTTGCCGCCCTCGCCTGCCTCGTGGTCTGGATCGCGTTCACGTTCGTCTTCCCGCTCGGCCCCGCCGGCGCACCCCTCCACCTCCTGCTCGGCGCGGCCGCAGTGCTGCTCATCCGATGGTGGGCCCTGCGGGAACGCTGATCGGCGCTCACCTCTTCCAGAGCCCCTGACCCGATCGCCGGAGCCCGCCGTGGAACCTCCCGCTCGCGACCCGCTCCCCACGATCCTTACCGGCGCCCTGTTCCTGCTGCTCCTGGCGAGCCTGCGCGAGATCCTGGTGCCGCCGGTAGTGCTCCCCTTCCTGCTCTTCGCAGGCTGGCCGCTCAGGGGCCGGCCGGGAATGCGCGCGGTCCTGGTCTCGGCGGTCCTCCTCACCGGGATCTGGGTGCTCCATCTCTATGGCAGCCTCCTCGGGCCCTTCCTGCTGGCGCTGGCCGCGGCCTACCTGCTCGCCCCGCTCGTGGCACGGCTCGAGCGGCGGGGGGTGAATCGCGGTCTGGCGATCATCCTGGTGTGCGTACCGCCGGTGGTGCTCGCCGCCACGCTGTTCGCCCTGGCCGCGCCCCAGCTCTGGAGCCAGGCCGTGGCCCTGGTGCAGTCGTTCCCCGGGTTCGCGGCCACTCTGCTGGAGGCGCTGGCGGGCCTGCGGTCCCGGATCGCCGGCCTGGCCTTTCTCACCGAGGAGCAGCGGACCTGGATCCGCGAATTCGATGCTGGCCAGCTCGCGCTGCTGCTCCAGCAGAACGCCGACCAGATCCTGCGCGGTCTGGCGGAGTGTGGTTGGGCCTTCGCGCGCCGGCTGGGCACCCTGGTGGGGTTTCTGGGGTACGCCGTCGTGACCCCGGTGGTCGCCTTCTACGTGCTCCGCGATTGGCGGCGACTGCTCGAGTTCATCGAGGGGCTCATTCCGCCGGCCTCACGAGGGGCGGTGGTGGAGTTCCTCGAGCGCTACGACACCGCGCTGGGTCGCTTCGTGCGGGGCCAGCTCCTCGAGGCCACCCTGGTCGGCGTCCTTACCGGAGCGGGCCTGGCGCTCGTCGGCGTCCCCAGCGCGCTGCTACTCGGGGTCACCGCCGGACTGTTCAACCTGATCCCCTACGTGGGGCTCCTGATCTCGCTCTTTCCCGCGCTGGTGGTGGCGCTCGCCATGCCCTCACCGGGCAGCGGGTTGCTCCGGGTGGGGCTGGTGTACGCGGTGGTGCAGTTCGTGGACAGCTCGGTGACGGGCCCCCGAATCGTCGGGGGCTCGGTGGGGCTCCACCCGGTGGCGATCATCCTGGCCCTCGCCTTCGGCGGCGCGCTGCTCGGGTTCGCGGGACTCTTGCTGGCGGTGCCGGTCGCGGTGCTGGTCAAGATGCTGGGCGGGCTGGCGATCGAGCGGTATCGCCAGTCCCGGATCTACGCGGCGCCGGGCGCCACCAGCGAGTGAGGGGCGCTCCGGGCGGCCGGGGTGCCGGAGCAGCCCTGGCGGGACGCTCCGCGCTGGCCGGGCATTCGAAGCCTCAAGGCCCCGACCCCGCCGCTCAGATCTCCCAGTTCGAGTAGACCACCGCGCCCGGGGCCGGCCTGGGTTCGGGATGGCTCGCCAGCGCCATCCGGAGATCGGTCCAGTGGGCCCGGAAGCCGTGCTGGACGAGCCGCTGGTAGGCGTCCACGAAGGCCGTCTGAGCCCGCACGCTCAGGCGTTGAATGTCGCAGAGGAGTGCTGTGGCCTCGACCGCGGCCAGCACCCGGTCGAAGGTGGCGCCGTCGCGGGCCACGAGCTTGAGCACCCGGAGCTCGTCCGGCGACCGGCCGGCCGCGAGCGGGGCGGTATGCACCAGCGCGAACCCCACCAGTCGCCCCCCGGCGTCGCGGACCAGCACCGTGTCGCCGATGCGAAGCTCGGCGGTCAGCGTCTGCTCCCGGGTAAAGTCCGTGCCGGGCAACAGTTCCGCGGTGAGGTCCCGGCACTCCCGCAGCCGCTCGGAACGTCCCGCTCCCGCCGCCGAAAGCAACTCGGGCAGGGCCACCGGCCGCCGGGCCGCCTCGCGGGTGACGGTGATCGTCAGGTGGCCGGGCGCGAAGCCCAGCCGGCTGTAGAACCCGATGTTCTCGATGGTGCGGGGCATGGTCTCGAGGCCGATGGTTCTCGCCTGCCGGGCCTGGAGCCACTCGACTCCGGCCCGGATCATCGCCTTGCCCAGACCGGAGCCCTGGCGGTCAGGCCGGACTGCCAGCGGCCCCATCCACCCCTCGCGGCCGGAGAGGTGCACCATGTTGAACCCGACCAGCGACCCGTCCGCATCCCGCCAGACCATCGCCCCGTCGCCGGCGTCCTCCAGCGCGTAACGCCAGATCACCGGGTTCAGATGCGGCACCCGCACGCCGGTCATCCCGTCGCGGCGATAGCGGTCGGTGAAGGCCTCGGAGAAGACGCGGTTCAGCGGTTCGATGTCCCGCGCCGAGGGCCGTTCCGGTCCGTACAGCTCCCGGTCAGGCAGCCAGGCCATCCAGCACTCCCGGCGCCTCGTCCCGCACCCGCGCGGCTCCCCGCTCGGGATCGAAGTCCACCCGGATCACGCGGTCCAGTCCCTCCCGCACCGATTCGATGTGCGTGATGAGAATAACCTGCGGGAACCGATCCGCCAGATTCCGGAGCAGCTCGAGCACGGCCTGGCGGCGGTCCTCGTCCAGGGATCCAAAGATCTCGTCCAGCACCAGCAGCGAGAGCGGCTGGCCCGCGCGCTCCGCGATCATCTGGCTGATGGCAAGCCGCAGCGCCAGGTTCGCGATGTCCTCCTCCCCTCCGGAGATCACCGGCCGCGGCTCGCTGCCCTCGAGCAGGGTGGCCTCGTAGTCCTCGTCCAGCTCGATCTCGCTGTAGCGCCCCCCCGTGAGGTCGCGGACTAACCCGCTGGCCAGCTCCGTCAGGTCGGGCCGGAGCTGGAGGTTGAGATCGGTCCTGAGGTCGGTGAACGCTCGATCCAGCTCCTGGTACAGGGCGAGCTCCGCCGCGGTCCGCCTCGCCTCCGCCTCCCGGGCGGCCCGCTCGGCCCGGCGCTCCGCCACCTGGCGCAGCTGCACCTCCGCCGCTTCCCGCTCCGCCCGCGCCCGGACCAGGGCCAGCTCGGCCTCGTGCTGCGCGTTTCTGGCGGCCTCGAACGCCTGCCGCGCCTGGACGAACGCCTCCTCCGAATAGCCCAGGGCCTCGAGCTGCCCCCGGATGGCCTTGACCCGCGCCTCGCGTTCGGTGAGCTCCCGCTCCGCGGCCTCGGCCTGCCGCACCAGGGCACCGGCCTGTTGCGCCACGTACCGGAACCGCTCCGCCTCGAGGGAGATCGGCTCCAGCTGTTCCAGCATCCGCCGCACTTCCTGGTGCCGCTCGTGATCGTAGCCGTCCGGCGCCTCGCGCAGCACCTGCTCCAGTTCCCGGATTCGCCCCTCCAGCCGGGATTGCTCGGCCTGGAGGCCGGGGGCCTCCCGGGCCTGGGCCTGCAGGCTACCGTACTCCCGGGTCGCGTCCTGCAGGGCCTGCTCCGCCTCCGCCCGCTCCCGCTCCAGCTCCTTGAGTTCCGCGGGCGGCTGGCTCAGTT
>JBBIMQ010000094.1:0-9211 GCA_037444345.1 Gemmatimonadota bacterium
AGGCCGGCAGCCGCCGGAACCGCGGCACCGCTGCCGAGCAATTCTTCGATTCTGACCGTCCGGTCCAGCAAGGCCCAGCGGAGGAGCAGTGTTTCCACGGCAAGCCGCGGGTTGCCACTTCGCCGAACGACCGCCTCCGTCTCGACCAGGAGCCTGAGCATCCGCACCAGATCCCCCGGTCCGAGGCGCCCCCGGTAGGACGCGAGGATCCGGCGCAACGCCTCCGTGAGCTCCTCCGGCTCCACGCCGAGTTCCAGCATGAGCAACGCCCGAAGCGCCGCGCCCGCGCCGGCCACGAACTCGGCCAGGTCGGCGCCGCCCGCCTCCAGCCGGTCCAGCAGGTCGAAGACCCGTCGCGGCTCCTGCGCCACGATGAGCCCGAGCAACTCGCCGTACGCCTCCTCGGCGACGAGCCCCAGGACCTCTCGAACCCGGGCGACGGTGATGCGGCCCTCCCCGAAGCTCAGGCACTGATCCAGCACGGAAAGGGCGTCGCGCATGCCGCCCTCGGCCTGCCGGGCGATGAGGGTGAGCGCGTCGTCGTCCGCCTCGATCCCCTCGGCGGCGAGGACCGCGCCAAGCCGGTCGCGAATCTGCGCGGCGCCGATCCGGCGGAAGTCGAACCGCTGGAGCCGGGAGAGGACCGGCGCGGCCGTCTGGGCGATCTTTTGCGGTTCCGTGGTCGCGAAGACGAACACCACGCCCGGCGGCGGCTCCTCGAGAATCTTGAGCAGCGCGTTCCACGCCTCGCGGGTGAGCATGTGGGCCTCGTCCACGATGTACACCTTGTGGTGGCCCTCGCGGGACGCGGCGTACATCGCGCGCTCCCGGAGATCGCGCGCGTCGTCCACCCCCCGATTGGACGCGGCGTCAATCTCCACCACGTCGAGGTTGGCCGCTCCGGACCAGATCCGCAGGCAGCTCTCGCACTCCCCGCAGGGTTCGCCGTCCGCCTCGACGCTCGCCGGCCGCTCGCAGTTGAGGGCCATGGCCAGAATCCGGGCTGCGGTCGTCTTCCCCACACCGCGGGGTCCGGTGAGCAAATAGCCGTGACCCACCCGGTGCTTGACCACGGCGCCGCGGAGCACCGAGGCGACGTGATCTTGCACCAGCAGATCGGCAAAGCGCTTGGGACGGTACTTCCGGGCGAGGGCGAGAGCCATGCAGAGAAGGTAGCAAACCCGCCTGCGGGGCGGCAGGACGGTGGAGGAGAAGGAAATGCCCCAGGCGCCCCGAAGCGACCTCAGACATCGCTTAGCGCTGCTACCGGCGAGGTCCTGACGCGGTTCGCGCGCTGAAGCCCTTCGGACCTGGGGCACCCGCAATATAGCGGGCGTGGCCCGGCGCGGGTAGGAGCTCGCGGGAGTGGTGGCGGTCGCTGGCACTGGGCGCCAGGGAACCGCCGAGCCACCGCCGCCCACCTGCTCCCGGCCCTTCCCCTCCCTTCTGCCCTGGCTCACATTGTCTCGTCCTCAATCCGCCTCCCGCCATGCGCCTGGTCGCCCTCGACTGGATCATCGTCCTCGCCTCGATCATCGCTTCCTTCCTCCCCGCCGTCTTCCTCGCCCGCCGCGCCGGGTCCAGCACGATCGAGTTTTTTACCTCAGGGCGTTCCGCGCCCTGGTGGTTGATCGGCACCTCGATGGTCGCCACCACCTTCAGCACCGACACCCCCAACCTGGTCACCAACCTGGTCCGGGAGCGCGGCGTCGCCAATAACTGGGCCTGGTGGTCGTTCCTGCTGACCGGCATGCTCACGGTCTTTTTTTACGCCCGCCTGTGGCGCCGGAGCGGTGTGCTCACCGATCTCGAATTCTACGAGCTGCGTTATTCCGGGAAGGCCGCCACGATCGTGCGCGGCTTTCGCGCTGTCTATCTCGGGCTCTGCTTCAACTGCGTCATCATGGCCACCGTGAACCTGGCAGCGGCCAAGATCGCCAACGTGGTGCTGGGCTGGCCTCTCGCCACCACCCTGCTGGTTTGCGCCGGGCTCAACGTCGTGTTCGCCGCGACCAGCGGCCTCTGGGGGGTGCTGGTGACGGACCTGGTGCAGTTCGGAATCGCCCTGAGCGGCGCGATCACCCTGGCCTGGTTCGCCTTGCAGCAGCCCGAGGTGGGCGGCCTGGCGGGCCTCCTGGCCCGGTCCGACCCCGCCACCCTGCGCCTGCTGCCGGACTTCGGAGACTGGAGCCTCACGCTCTCGGTGCTGGTCGTTCCGCTCGCGGTCCAGTGGTGGTCAGTGTGGTATCCGGGGGCAGAGCCGGGCGGCGGCAGTTACATCGCGCAGCGCATGCTGGCCGCGCGGAGCGAACAGGACGCCCTGGCCGGCACCTTTTTCTTCAATGTCGCGCATTACGCGCTCCGCTCCTGGCCCTGGATCCTGGTGGCCCTGGCTTCCCTCCTGGTCTTCCCCTCCCTGGACGACATCGCCCGCGCCTTCCCCTACGCCGACCCCAAGCTCATCGGCCACGACATGGCCTACCCCGCCATGCTCAAGTTCCTCCCGGCCGGCTACCTCGGCCTCATGATCGCCGGCTTGCTGGCGGCCTATGTCTCCACCATGTCCACCCACCTCAACTGGGGCACCTCGTACCTGGTGCACGATCTCTACCGCCGGTTTCTGAGGCCCGGTCAACCGGAGCGGCACTACGTGCTCGTGGGGCGTCTCGTCACGGCATTGCTCATGGCGGTTGCGGCACTGATCACGGTGGTGCTCGACACCGCTCGAGAGGCGTTCGACCTCCTGCTCTCGATCGGAGCCGGCACGGGGTTGCTCTACCTGTTGCGCTGGTTCTGGTGGCGGGTGAATGCGTGGAGCGAGGTCGCCGCCATGGCCGGCTCGTTCCTGCTTGCGCTGGGCTTCACCGCGGCCGGGCGCAGCGGCCACCCGGTCCCCAGCCACTGGGCGCTCCTCGCCAGCGTCACCCTCACCACCCTGCTCTGGGTCGGGGTGACGCTGCTGACCCGGCCCACCGATCCGGTCCGCCTGGTCGAGTTCTATCGCTTGGTCCGACCGGCCGGCCCCGGCTGGGAGCCGGTCCGGGCTCGCGCGGGAGTCGGCCCGTCTCCCGACAGCCTGACTCACGCGTTGCTGGGCTGGATGCTGGGCGTCGCGTTGGTCTACGCGGCGTTGTTCGGCACCGGCAGCTTCCTCTATGGCAAGCTGCCTCAGGCAGGGCTGTGGGCGCTGGTATTCCTGGCGAGCGGGGCCGGACTGGTCCGATTGAGCCCCAGGTTCTGGGGCCGGACCTGATCCGCTCGCGGGGCTTCGGCCTTCGGAAAAGCCGGAGCCGGCGCGAGCGCACCGACCCCGGCTCTTGCCGCGTCAGGCAGCGATATCCTTGAGCCGCTCGCCGTGCTGCTCGCGCAACTGGCGCAGCGCGCGGTCCCGGAGCTGGCGAACCCGTTCCCGCGTGATGCCGAGCATCCGGCCGATCTCCTGGAGCGTGCGCGGATCCTCCCCCCCCAGCCCATAGTAGAGCCGCAGCACCTTGGCGTCGCGCGGGGGCAGCGTGGCAAGCGAGGCATCCAGATCCTCGCGCCCGCTCCGGTCCAGGGCTGCCGCGTCAGTGCCCTCCTCGGCCACCGGCACGAACCGCTCGATCCGCTCCGAGCTGTCGCCCTCACGACTGGGCTGATCCAGCCGCACCGCCTCGGTCTGGAACGCCTGGAGCGACCGCACCGCCTCCGGCGTCAGGCCAGTGGCCCGAACCAGCTCCTCCTGCGTGGGCATCCGGCCGAGCCGCTCCACCAGCAGACTCGTGGCACGGGCCAGCCGGTTGAGATCGGCCGTCCGGTTGAGCGGCAAGCGCACACTCTTCCCGTGCCGCGCGATGGCGGCCTGAATCGCCTGCCGAATCCACCAGACCGCGTACGAGATGAACTTCACCCCGCTATCGGGATCGAACTTCCGCGCCGCCGGCATGAGCCCCAGATTGCCCTCGCCGATCAGGTCCGACAGCGGGAGGCCGCGATTCTGGAACCGCTTGGCGATCATCACGACGAACCGCACGTTGTGCCGCGCGAGCTTCTCCTGCGCCGCCACATCGCCCCGAAACGCCCGGCGACCAAGCTCCTTCTCCTCGGCCGGCGTCAGCAGCGGGATCCGGCTGATATCGGCAAGGTACTGGTCCAGACTCTCCTGGCCCTCATCCAGGGTCAGAGGAATCGGCGTCGGCTTGACCTTACTGCGCTTCCCCCGCTTGCGCTTGGTCGCTTTCATGTCTCTATCCCTCAATGCCCTGCTTCGTTGGTTCTACGAACAAAAGCCGAAGATAGCACCCAAGTGACATTTTTTCAATAGGTTGTCACCCGAGACCCACGCCCAGTCCGCCCCCGGGCCAACCCACCCCTTCGGACTCACCAGTATGATGATCGTCAAACTGCCGCGGTCGCACCAGTCCCCAGCTCCCACCAGACCGATTCCCGGACACCTCTGGCCCGACGCAGCCTACCACGACGGGGCGGGGAGGCCGGGCCTTGGCCTGGCAACCTCGCCCGCACCTCCCCCCGGGCTGCAAGCCGGTAGATGACAGACCGGCGAGTCGGATTCCATCCCTGCCCGGCTTCGAGGCAGCCGTATCACATCCGCTCCGGATAGAGGCCCCGGCTCGTGAGCGATGCCACGTGCGCCCGAACCCTGGCCAAGTCCCCAGGGTGGGTGAGCCCGCACCAGCTCGATTCGCAGGCCAGCACTCGAACCGTCGCGCGGCCCGTGGCGACAGCCGAGTGGATGGCCACCTGGAGGAGAAACTCCTCGGCCGGGCCAGGGCCCCGCTCCAGGAAACGCCGGAAACCCGCTTCGAGGATCTCGAAAACCCGAGGGGTGAACCCCCACAGGTTCATGGAAACCGGCGCGTCAGCGCCAACCCGCTCGAGGCGGCCTTCCGGGCCCCGCCCGGAGAACCAGCCCGGTTCCTCCGGACGCAGGTCCAGGAACTCCCGCAGGGACCAGAGCCGGCCGTCGGGAGTCACTTCGAGGACCGCCCGGTTGACTCCCCCGGACTCGCTCGCGGTGTGGGCGAGGCGGTAAGCCACCACCGCGAAGCAGGCTTCGCGAGGATCAGCCTGCGCGAGGAATCTCGCCACCGCTTCGAGGGCGGGCTGGCCGTAGAGGTCGTCGGCATTGAGCACGGCGAAGTTACCGGTGACGGCGCGGCGGGCGGCCAGTACCGCGTGGCCGGTGCCCCAGGGCGTGAGCCGGGGGGCGCCCGCCGCGGGCCGGCCCTCGGGGAGATCGTCCGCTCGCTGAACCACCACGTGCGTGTCCATCCGTGTGTGGCGGCGCGCCGGGCCGGAGGCCGCGAAAGCCCGCGCCAGGTCGCTCCGGGTGACGAGCACCAGGCGGCGGAACCCCACCTGGAACGCGTCGAACACGGAGTAGTCCAGCAGGGTGGCCCCACCGGGTCCCACGGGCTCGAGCTGTTTCAGGGCGCCGTAGCGGCGGCTGAGTCCGGCTGCCAGGACGACGAGGGTGAGTTCGCCTGTCGAGCTCACCGCCCCGGACCCTGCAGGATCGCGTTGGCGAGAAGCCGCGCGGTTCCGCGCCACAGCGCGCGGTACACCGGGCTTTCGGCGAAGAGAATGACTCGTCCCTCCCCCACCGTCTCGACCGCGGCCCAGGTGGAGTGACGGACGAACCGGTCCGTATTGTCGGGCCAGGTGATGCCGGAGAGGGCGAGTTCGGACCCGGTAAACGCCACCGGATTCGCCCCCCTCTTCGAGGGCCTGAGCAGCGTGCTGGTCCGCAGGAACACCGGCAGCTCGTCGCGCTCGTAGCCTGCGGTGAGCCAGTGGGTGCGGTCGAGGGTTGCCCGAAAGATGGCCCCCGGAATGAACTCCGGGCTATTGCCGCCGCGCGCCGTGGGCGAGACCAGCGGGGGGGTCGGGCCCTGGGTCCGGGCGGTGTCGGGGCCGGTTCCGCTGTCCCCCACGGTCGCCACTGTGGTGAGCTGGAGCTCCGGCCGCGCCAGGAGGCGCACCGCCCCGCCGACTCCCACCATCGCTCCGCCGGCCTCGACCCAGGCGCGGAGCCGGCGCCCCGCGCTGTCACCGATCTCGCTCCACATCTGGTCCGCCGAGCCGTCGGGGAGGATCACCACGTTGTAGCGGTCCAGGTCCGTTCGCCGGAGGTCGCGGAGGTGCAGGGGTGTCACCGCCAGGCCGAGTTCGCGCTCCAGGTAGAACCAGACGTCGCCGAACCCGGCCTGATCCACCCCGCGCCCTGCGGCGAGCAGGATGCGAGGGTGACGTACCGCCACCACGCTCTGGCTCCCCACGCCCGCCTGGCCCGTGTCGGCGAAGGCCGAGCGGATCGCGGCCACTCGGGTGCCGGTCTCGCGGGCGAGCTCGGCGATGCGCTGGTGGAGGCTCTCGGGATTCCGCTGCACCCGGACCACGAAGGTGCCCCGGGGCCAGGGCGCCCCATCCGCCACGAGTGGCTGGGTGGCCGCGGCCAGCCGGTAGCCCTCCGCCAGGAGCCTGAGCGCGAGCCGCACCGCGCCGTCCCCGCTGTTGGCGAAGACGTAGGCGGATCGGGCCCGGCCCGGCTCCGGGGGGACCGGGGAGCTTTCGTCAGGCGCCACCCGCGATCCGGTCACCTGGCTGGTATCGTCGGTCCACCAGGCGTCCAGGCCCCAGGCGAGCGGAAGCGACCAGGCGGTGACATCGTAGAACCCGTAGCTCTCCTTCTCCTCCTCCTCGTCCCGCCGCTGGTTGCGGGCGTAGCGGGCGAGCTGCCGCGCCACGAAGGCCGAATCGAACCCGGCCCGGGGTTCCAGGATGGCGGTGGCGAGTCGCCCTTCGGGTTGGGCCAGATCCACCACGAAGCTCCCGGCCGGAAAACTCCGGCGGCTCGGGGTGCCGCCGAGATAGCTGGTGGCCCGTGGGGCGGTGTAAGGCTGGCCGAGCCGGATGACCTCGATTCCCTCCTGCACCAGCCGGCCGGCGAGCCGCCAGGCCAGGTCGCCGTCCGGCCCGGGACCGAACACGATGCGGCGGAGCGGCCGCCGCGCCACCTCCGCGCGAACACTGGCGTGGAAGTCGTAGAAATCCAGGAGCCGCTCCTCGCCATGCGCCGCCGCGTATTCCAGGGTTGCGAGGGAGGCCACGTAGTGGTGAGCGATCGCTTCCTGCAGCGTGGTCAGGCTCCCGTCATCCTTGCGCTTCCGGAGTTCGGGGCCGCCGTCGGTCTCGTAGGTCATCCCGATGCCGCCCCGCATCGAGGCCCAGGTGTCCACGTAGCCGGGGTAGAAGAAATCGAAGATATCCCGCACGTAATACTGCCACCCGCGCCGGTCGAACGCCTCGGCGTTGTTCCGCCCGAAGCGCTCGAACCACTCGTAGGTCCGGTCCGGCAGGTTCTGGTTGGTGGCAGGCGCCACCGGCGGAAAGAAGTACGTGGCCGCGGTCGAGTGGAGGTCGCAGACCACCTGGGGGTGCCAGCGGCGGTACACCCGCGCCAGCGCCTGCGACTCGGGCTGCGAGAGCGCCAGCAGGTCACGATTGAGATCGAAGCGGTAATGATTGGACCGGCCCTCCACGCTCCAGGGCTCGGTCTGCTCCAGCGCCGCCGGGTCGTCGCTTCCCACCGCGACGGAATTGCTCCAAGCGGCGAAGCGCTCGTGCCCGTCTGGGTTCTGGGCAGGATTGATCAGCACCACGGTGTGGCGCAGGATCTCCCGGGTGGCCGGTTCGTCGGAGGCCAGCAACTGGTAGGCGGTCTGGAGCGCCGTCTCGAACCCGGCCGGCTCGTTGCCGTGCACCGAGTGGGTGAGGAGCACCGTGACTGGCGTCCGGCGGGCCAGGGCGCGTGCCTCCGCCGGGCTGGTCCGTCTGGGGTCGGCCAGGCGGGCCAGGTTCGCCCGGATCTCCTCCAGCCGGGCCAGGTGCTCGGGCGCCGAGATGATGAGGAGCCGCATCCGCTTGCCTTCCCAGGTCGTCCCCATCTCTTCGGTGCGCGATCGGTCCGGGGCCGCCGCGAGCATCCGGTCCAGCACCTCCTGCTGTTCGTGGTACATGGTCTGCCGGGTTCCGATCGGGTGGCCGAGCAGCGAGTCGGGCCGCGGGACCTGAGGCCGGTACGGCCCGCGGTCGTAGAAGTCGAATCCCTGGGCGGCGAGCAGTCGGGGTAGCAGCACCAGGAAGAGGAGCCAGCGCATCGGATCGGTCCGGTCAGGCAAGGGGTGGCGAGGTGGGAAGCACCGGTGCCGGCCTAGCGCCCTCCCGCCGTTGCCGCGCGCGCAGGTCCCAGGTTTCGGCCACCACGGCTCCGGCGAGGAACACCAGGGAGGTGTAGTAGAGCCACAGCACGAACAGGACCAGCGCCCCCAGGTTCGCGTCGGTGGCGATGCGATTCACCGTGGCGACGTTCTGGAGGTACCATCCGAAGAGTCGCTTGGCGAGCTCGAACAGGAGGGCGGTGAAGGCCGAGGCCGCGAGGGCGGCTGCCCGCGAGAGTCGCCGGGGCGAGGCATGCCGGTAGATGACGTAGAACAGGCTGACGGAAAAGGCCAGGGCCAGGACTTCCGCCAGCAGGTGGCCCAGGTCGGTGAGGGACGACCGGGCATTGAGAATCCGCACCCCGGCCGAGAGAACCGTGTTCCCCACGAAGAGAAGGACCGTGACGAGGACCATGGCCACGTCGCGGAGCTTGCCGGTGAGGTAGGCCAGCAGCACCCGATGCCCGGGCGCGCGCACCCGGGCGTCGTACACCAGGGTGAGCGCCGTCCGGATCGAGGCGAAGAGCCGAGTGCTGAACCAGAGGAAAAGCGGCGCGGCGTACAGCGAGACGGTCCCCCGCGCCCGGCTGAACCCGGCCAGGAAGCGTTCGGCCACCGCGAACGGGTCCTGGCCAGGGGTGGTGTCGTGCGGGGGGAGGAAGCGCTCGAAGAGCTGGGTCAGATCCGCTGAGGTCGTCCCCGCGCTCAGCTGCGCGATATGGGTGAGCCCCACCAGGAGGAGCAGGATGAACGGGATCGCCGCCAGCAGCGCGTCGAAGGTCAGCGCGCTCGCGAGGAACAGGATGTTGTGGCGGTCGGCCTGGTGGACGGTTCGCTGGATGAAGCTCGCCAGGTCACGCCAGCGGGAGCCGGGCCTCAGGCGACCGGCTCCTCATCCTCCGCGGCGGGAGCTCTGGCGCGCCGCCGGGCTCGCGCGGCCGCCAGGCGGCGCTCCAGCTCGGCCCGCGCGGCGCTGGGGGCTTCCTCCCCCT
>JBBIMQ010000095.1:0-9076 GCA_037444345.1 Gemmatimonadota bacterium
TCCGGCTCTTCGATCTCCTTCCGCCGGGGCGAAACGGGCCGGACGGACCTGGCGCTCCTCGCCGCCGCCCGCGCCCGTGCCCGCAGTTTGCTTCTCGATGCCCGACTCGCCGAACGCCAGGCAGGGCTGGCCGCGGAGCGGGCGCTGGGTGTCTGGCTCGCCAGCCCCTGGCGCGCCTGGCCCGAGCCGCCGGCCTTGCCGGAGAGGAACCCATGATGAGACGCGCCCGCGGCGCGGCCTGCCTCGCCGCCATCCTGACCATGGCCTGCCCTCGAGAGCGGCCCGAGGTGCCTGGGCCGGAGGAGCCGGCCGCCACCCGGCCTGCGGAGACAGCGCCGGGCGTGACGCTTGACCCCGGCGTGGCGGCGCGGATGGGGATTCGAACCGTCACCCTCGGGCCGGCAGCCCGCACCGCCGAGGTCGCATGGCCCGGCCTGATCGTCCCCGACCCCGGCGCGGTCGCGGTGGTGCGGGCCGCCGTGACCGGCCGCCTGATGGAAACGGAAGTCCGGTGGCCACGGTTCGGCGATCTCGTCAGTGCCGGCCAAGTGCTGGGGCAGGTGGGCGACGCGCTGCCACTTGCCGCCCCGCTCGGCGGCACCATCAGCCGGCTCGGGGCGCGGCCCGGGGAACTGGTGCAGGCCGGCCAGGAGCTGCTCGAAATCACGGACTACACTCAGCTCCTGGTCCAGGTGGCCTGGCCCGAGGGCCTCCGACCACCGCGCCCCGCCGCGGTGCGCGTCTCCCTGGGGGAGCGACGCTGGACCGCCCGGCCGATCGGCGCGGCCGCCGAAGCCGATCCGCTCACCCGGGTTCCTGCCTGGCTCTACCGCATCGTAGATCCGGCCGCCGACCTTCGCCCCGGCACCGCAGTGACCGTTCATGCCGCTGACCCGACCGGCCAGCGCGGCCTCTTGGTGCCGGCGGCGGCGGCGGTGCAATGGGACGGGCTGCTCTGGGCCTACCGGGAACCCAGCCCCGGGCACTTCATCCGGGTCCGGCTGCCGACTGACCGGCCGGTGGCGGATGGGTGGCTGGTGGCCCCGGGCGACTTCAACCCCGGCGACCAGGTGGTGACCGTCGGTGCGGGCCAGCTCCTCTCCGAGGAGTTCCGGACCCGGATCGTGGTAGGCGAGGAAGTCGGCGAATGACTGCGGCCTGACCCCGGATGGTCGCCGCTCTCGTCCGCTTCGCCACTCGGCGCCCCGGCGTCGTCATCGGTCTCGCCGCCACCCTGATCGGCTATGGGCTCACCGTGGTGGCGCGGGCCCGTCTGGATGTCTTCCCCGAGTTTGCGCCACCCCAGGTCTCGATCCAGACCGAGGCCCCCGGGTTCTCGCCGGAACAGGTCGAGGTCCTGGTCACCAGACCCATCGAGGAAGCCATCGGGGGGGTCAACGGGCTTGCCACCATCCGCTCCCAATCCATTCAGGGCCTTTCGGTGGTCACCGCGGTCCTGGCCGAGGGCGCGGATCTTCGCCAAGCGCGCCAGCTCCTCGCCGAGCGCCTGGCCGAGATGACGGGTCGGCTTCCCGATGAGGTGGGCGCGCCGGTGCTCACCCCGCTCACCTCGTCCTCGAGCACCGTACTGATGGTCGGCATCACCTCCCCGACCCGCTCGCTCATGGAGCAGCGGACCTTCGTGGACTGGGTGCTGCGGCCCCGCCTCCTGGCGACACCGGGAGTCTCCAAGGTTGCCGTCTTCGGCGGCCAGGTGCGGGAACTCCAGGTGCTGGTGGATCCGGTACGGCTCCAGCGATACGGCCTGGGGTTAGACGACGTGGTGAACGCGGCGGGGCGCGCCACGGGAGTGCGGGGTGCCGGCGTCCTCGATGTCGGCCCCCAGCGGCTGGTGGTGGAGACCCAAGGCCAGCTTTTCACCCCGGCGGAACTGGGCCGGAGCGTCCTCGCCTCGAGGGGGGCGGGGCGGCTCCGGCTGGGCGACGTGGCCGCGATTCGCGAGGGACAGGCCACCGCATTCGGAGAGGGTGCGATCAACGGTACGCCCGGCATCGTCATCGTCGTCTCCGGCCAGCTCGGCGCCAATACCAAGGTGGTGGCCGCGGCGGCGGACAGCGTGCTCCGCACCCTGGAACCCACCCTGCGGGCCGAGGGGTTGGTGCTCCACCCCGACGTGTTCCGGCCCGCCTCCTTCATTGACGTGGCGGTTCGGAACATCACCGCCGCCCTCCTGGCCGGCGGGGTGCTGGTGGCCGCGGTGCTGCTGCTCTTCCTGTTCGACCTGCGTGCGGCCGCCATCTCGCTCACCGCCATCCCCCTCTCGCTCTTGGCGGCGATCATCGTGCTCGATGCGTTGGGATTCACGCTCAACACCCTGACCCTCGGCGGCCTCGCCATCGCGCTCGGGGAGGTGGTGGACGACGCGATCATTGACGTCGAGAACATCGCGCGGCGGCTCCGGCTGAACCGGCAAGCGCCCGCGCCGCGGCCGGTGCCGCTCGTGGTTTGGGAGGCGTCGCTCGAGGTGCGGCACAGCGTGGTGTATGCAACCTTCGTCGTGGCGCTGGTGTTCCTGCCCGTGCTCGCCATGACCGGCGTGCAGGGAGCGCTCTTCCGCCCGCTGGCCATCGCCTACGTGCTCGCGACCCTCGCCTCGCTCGGCGTGGCGCTCACCGTGACCCCGGCGCTCTCCCTGGTGCTCCTGGGCCGGCGCGAGCGCGCGCAACACGAGTCTTTCCTGCTGGCCGCGATCCGGCGCCGCTACCAGCGGTTGCTGGCCACCGTGTTGGGCCGGCCAGGTGCCGTTCTCGCCACCTCCGCGCTGGTCTGCCTCGGGGCGCTGGCCCTGATACCGGGCCTGGGCAGTGCGTTCCTGCCGGAGTTCCGAGAGGGGCACTACGTGGTGCACCTGGCGGCCCTGCCGGGATCGTCGCTGGAGGAGTCCCTGCGGCTCGGCCGCCTGGTGACCGATGCGATCCGGCGCGATCCGCGGGTGCGCTCCGTGGCCCAGCGCGTGGGCCGAGCCGAGCTGTCGGAAGACACCTGGGGCACTCATTACAGCGAGATCGAAGTCGAACTGGCGCCACTCGAAGGACATGCCGCACGCACCGTCGAAGACAGCCTCCGGGCCCACCTGGCGGGCTTCCCCGGGGCGAGCTTCGCTATTCGCGGCTTCCTCGCCGAACGGATCGAGGAGACCCTCACCGGCTCCACCGCCGAGGTCGTGGTCCGCCTGCTCGGTGACGACCTGGACAGTCTCGATCTGGCCGCCCGCCGGGTGGCCGCGGTGGCCGGACAGCTCCCGGGGGCGGCGGATGTCCAGTACGAGCCGCCCGCCGTGTCACCGACCGTCAGGGTTCAGCTCCAACCGCAGGCGCTGGCGCTGGCCGGGCTCACCTCGGGTGAGGTGCTCGAGGCCGTCGAAGTCGCCACCCGAGGGCGCCGCGTGGGCCAGGTCTACGAGGGGAACCGTGCGATTCCGGTGGTGGTCAAGCTCGCGCCCGAAGCGCGGCGCCGTCCCGAGGACCTGCGCGCCCTGCCGATTCGCGCGGCCGACGGCCGCCTGGTACGGCTGGATCAGGTAGCCGCCATCCAGCGGAGCTCCGGGCGGTACCTGATCGCCCGTCTGAACGCCCGCCGGGTCCAGACCGTGACCGTGAACCCTGTCGGCCGCGACGTGCCTGACTATGCCGCCGACCTCGCCCGTGCCCTCGCCGCGCCCGGCCTGCTGCCGCACGGAGTCCACGCCGAGCTGGCCGGCACGGCCGCTGCGCAACGGGAAGCGGAACGAAAGCTGCTGGTGGACTCCCTGCTCGCCGGAGCGCTGATCTTGCTCCTGCTCTGGGTGGCGTTCCGGGAGGCGGGTCGGCTCTTGCTCGTCGCGGCCAATCTGCCGTTCGCCCTGGTGGGCGGGCTCGTCGCGGTGACGCTCTCGGGGGCCACCCTGTCGCTCGGCTCTCTGGTGGGCTTCGTGACGCTCTTCGGCATCGCGACCCGGAACGCGGTCATGCTCATCTCCCACTACGACCATCTCGTCGCGGTGGAAGGAGAACCCTGGGGACCCGGGGCGGCATTGCGCGGGGCGGGGGAGCGGCTGGGGCCCATCCTCATGACGGCAACGGTCACCGCCTTCGCGTTGCTCCCGCTAGCCCTGGGGAGCGGCGATCCCGGCCGCGAGATCGAGGGGCCGATGGCGATCGTGATCCTGGGCGGCCTGGTCACCTCCACGCTCCTCAGTCTGCTGGTGCTCCCCACCCTGGCGCTGCGTTACGTCAGGTTTCGGCGGGAGGAGGAGCGCGGTGGCTGAGGCAACCTGAACCAGGGGGCGAGAGCCTCGCTGCACCTAACGAAGGAATCGCGCCCAGCTCCGGTGGACCGGCCGGGTGCAGACCACCCCACTCCGACCATACGCGACAGGCTCCTCGGTCCCGATTGGCAGGCCGCGCCCCCCCACCTCGCCCAGGGACGAGCTCGGGGAGGGGAGGCCTCCGGAGACCCCCGGCCTGGCGGCGCTCATCTCGCTCTCACCCGCCACGCGGCCAAGGCCTGAGAGGCCAGTCGAGGCGACCCCGCGGCCCCCGCGGCCAGACCCGGCCCGCCTGGAAGAGGACCCGAGGGCGATCGGCGAACGGCGCCTCAGGGGCACGCCGGCCCGCGCGGACGGGGTGGGGCTCTCCTGGTGGCCCCAGGAGAACCGCCCGAAACCCCAGCCCCCCGGAGGTGTTTGGCGCTGGACGGCCTGGGCGAGTCTCAGCCCTGGCCGTCCCCGGCGTGCTCTCCAGAACTGGCTGCGGGATCGCTGCCGGCCGAGATCGCTCAGGTGGTGCCGAAGCCCCGTTGTGCCTGAGGGGTTCCCCGCCGGGCACCGAGCCGCGATATCGCCGGCCGATCCGGTGCGCTGGCTTCCAACCCGACACTCGAGGTCGGTGGGGAGGATCGCCTGTCGGCGGCAGGAGCCGCAGACTCCCGGCCCCCCGCCTCCAGCTCATCGCGCAGCCGGTGAACCTCCGCGCGCTGGACGTGATAAATCGCCCCCCCCAGACCGGCCGTGCCCGCCGCCAGCAGCGCGCGCAGCCCGCTCCCGCCCGGGCCCTCCACAAGGCCCGCCAGCGCTTCCAGCGCCAGGGCGACGACCCCGGCGAGCCCGACCAGCCGGGGCATGGCGTGTCGGTACGGATCTTCCCACCGGCCCCGAGCCTCGGCCAGCAGGTACCCCACGAGGGCAAAGGCGGCGCTGTGCTCCACCAGCCCGAGCGCCGTGGCGGGGCTCGCACCCTCGGAGCCCGCCGGCAACCCCAGGCTTCCCCGCCACGGCCCCAACACCGGCCGGCTCGGCCCGATGACGAGGAGGACGAGGTAGAGGGTGTAAGCCGGGGCGATCCGAATCAGGGTGGCAACCTCGTACCGGCGATCCGCACCTGGCGGCGCCGAGACGAGCGCAGCGAGGCCGCCCACGAGCGCGACACCCATCGCGCTGGCCAGGAGCGGCAGGGGGCGCGTCACAAGCCCCGGACTCGTGCCGATCAAGAACCACCCGGCGGCGAGCGCCATGACCTGACGCACGGAGCCGGAGGCGAGCCCGCCCACCCGCCGCCGGTACACCGTGCCGAGGATCGCGGCACCGGTGAGGCCCAGCAACGGGGGAGCGAAGGGATTCCCGCGGCCCTCCGCGACCGCAAGACTGTCCAGCCAGAGCACCGGTACCAGGAGGTAGACGACCCCCATGACCGGCAGCTCGAGTCCGAGCCGGCCCAGCAAATCGGGCGACTGCCGGATACGCGCGACGACGCGGTCGTGTAGCAGACCTCCCAGCGCCGCACCTGTCAGGTTGGCCCCGACGTCGAGCGGGGAAGGGAAGCGCCCCGGCAGGAAGACCTGCGCACTCTCGATCGCCAGGCTGAAGAGGCCGGCCTTGATCAGGAGGTCGGCCCGTCGCTCCTGCCTCGCGCCGTAACTCAGCCGATGAAGAAAGCCGAGCGGGAAAAAGAGCAGGAGGTTGGCGACCAGGTCGGCCGCCGACCCGTCAAGAGTGAGGCGCGAGACAGGGGTGAGGCGGAAGTCGAACGGGACCAGGGTGATGGCAAGCACCACCCCGGCGACAGGGAAAAGAAACGCTGCCGCCAGTCTTCGGCTCGTCGAACTAGAGGCGCCAGTCACACCCCGAGTATCGGGCCGGCGACCTGCGGACTTGAGGAGACCGCCCGCTCTGCCCCCGGGTCCAGCCGGGGCGCACCGCACCCCGGTTCCTCCGCCCGCCCAGGAGGGTGCCCCGAGCTGTCTCCGTCAGCTTCGCGTCGGTTCACCGCGGGATTGGTATCTCGGCCTGGTGAACGGCCAGCCAGCGCTCGAAGGTCTGCTGTGCGGGGTTGAGTGAGCGGCTGAATTCGATGCTCCGGGCACCCGTGTAGTACGCATTGAAATCCCGCTTGAACTGGAACATGTTGCCGAGGTCCTCCGCGCCGGGGAACCCCAGGCCCCGGTAGACCTCGGGGGAAACGTTGTGGTAGCGCACCGGCTGCCCCAGCGCCCTCGTGAGCGCCGCCGCCATCTCGGCCCCCGTCAGATGCTCGCCGGCGATCCCCACCGTCCGGTTGATGAACTCTCCGCCTCGTTGGAAAATTGCGTAGGCGCACTTGCCGATGTCCTCCACCGCGATCCCGGGGAGCTTCTTGTCGTCCATCGGAAAGGTGATGGCCAGGACCCCGTCCGGCCCCCGCTGCGGGCCCGAGCCGAAATAGACCAGGTTCTCCCAGTAGAACGAGGTCAGCAGAAACGTGGTCGGCACCCCGAGGGTGCGGAACGTGTGGTCGGCCTCGCCCTTGGCGTCGAAGTGCGGCACCTTGTACCTGCCCATGAGCGTGGGCATCCGGTCATCGCCGAGCGGTACCCACCGGCGGGTGTCTTCCAGGGTGGACCAGATGACGTGCGCCAGGCCGGCGGCCTTCGCCGCCTCCGCCATGGCCCTGGCCTGGGCGAGCTCCCGCTCGGGCGAGAAGTGTTCCCAGTAGTTGGTAACGCAGAACGCGCCATAGGCCCCCGCGAAGGCCGGGCCCAGCGTGGCCGGATGGTCCAGGTCGGCGGCGACGACCTCCGCGCCGAGCTCCCTCAGCGCTCGCGCCTTCTCGGAGTCGGGCTTCCGGGTGATCGCCCGAGCCGCAAAGGAACCGCTCCGGTCGGCCAGGATGGCCCGGACCACCCCGCCGCCCTGGGCCCCGGTGGCGCCGACCACCGCGATGATCTTTCTCTCTGGCATGGTATCGCCTCCCTTGGGATCCACCCTCACCGCTCCTGCGACGGATCCATCCGCTCGAATTGCCCGCCCAGCCACTCGATCAGAAGAAACACCTCCAGCCCGAGCCCCAGAGCGGCGGCCAGTGCCGCCGGGACCAGCGCGAGCTGCCCCATCCCGGTCCAGAGGCCCGCCGCCACCAGAACGGCCAGCACGGCCGGGCCGAGAAGCAGCACCAGGAGGAGCAGTACTGACCCTCCCATCGTGAGAATGTGCTGCCCCGTCGCCTCGATTCCGCCCGGGCGGATCTCGGTGCGAACCCAGGCCGGAAAGAGAAGCGCTCCGGCGTTCTGAATCGTCAAGGCCGCCAGGTTGACCGCGGGCAGCAGGATCGCGAGAGACGCACCGACCGCAACAAGATCGAGCCGCTGCAGGGCGGTCTCCAGGCGCGGCAGCGCCAGAAGGCTCGCCAGAACGAGCGGGAGCTGGAGTGCTGTGAGGGCGAGCGTTGACGAGAAAATCTCTGCTGCTACCACCGCCCGACCCGAGAGCGGCCAGGAGCGGAGCAGGGCCAGCTCCTCGAGGTCGCCTCGCAGGTCATTGCGGATCCAGAGCGGCCCGAACAGCGTTACCAGGATCGCAGCGCTTGACGCCGTGACGCCCACGATCCCACCCACCGTGCTCTCGCCCCCGGCAGTCGCCGCCACCACCCCGAGAAGCATCGCCGCCATCAAGAGAACGGGCGCCGCCGCCGAGGCGGTGCGGAGCAGCCGGACCTGATTCTTCCAGACGATTGCGCGGACCGGATGCCCACTGGCCGCAAGCGGCACGAAGCCGGCCAGCCTGTGCTTCGACCCTCCGGGTAGCCTTCTCCCCTCACCCCGCCGCTCCAGTCGCTCCGCCTGGCGCAGCGACGCTTCCACCGCCGCCTCTTCGAAGGCGCGATCGGCGCGCAGGACCCAGAGCACATGAAGCGCGAAGAGGACCAGCGTCCCCGCCACGGTCCCCGGCCACGCGGCAGGGGAATCAGCTGAAAGGGGACGAACCGCTGCTCGAAACGGAAAGACCACCCACGAGACTGGAGCCGACTCCAGCACCAGCCTGGCCGCCTCGGCCAGCCCGCGCCGGCCCTGCCCCGTGAGGGACTCGAGCGCGGGGAGTGCGGACCAGAGCCCTCCGATCACGAGGGCGCCGGCTCCGCCGGCCATCGCCAGGACACCCCAGCGCCGCCTCCATCCACCGGCCAGCAACGCGTCCCTGGTGAGGGCGGCGCCGAGCCGGTGCAGGAACAGGATCGAAAAGAAGAGGTAGAGATTCACCCCCTGGAGCAACGCCGGCAGGCCTGGTCCTGACCGGCGGAGCAGGAGGGTCCACACCAGCACGTTCAGGGCGATGGGGATCTGGGCCCGCAGAAGCTTGTAACGGATCAAGGCCTGTCGGGTGACCGGGGCGGGAAAGAGGAACTGCACCTCCGCCGGCGAGAAGGCGAGCGCCTGTCGGTCGGCCCCGAAGACCCACCACTTGAGCACCAGAACGGCGAGCAGCGCCCCTCCGGTCGCCTCGGCGGCGGCCGGCGAGATCACGCCGGCGGACGGCGATCCGCCCGGCCTCACCAGCACCAGCCACAAGTAGCCGGCACCCAGCACGACGGCCGTGGCATACCGTGGGTTCCGGAACCGCCGGACCAGGCTGCGGGCCCGGTTCCGCAACGTGGCTTGCACCAGGTACCATGCCGCCCCGATCACCTCGGCTCCGCTTCATCGTGGCCGGTGAGCGACAGGAAGACCTCCTCCAGCCCGCGTCCGGCAAGCTCAGGACGCCCCGCGCTGATCTCCTCCATGGTGCCGAACGCTACCCGCTGGCCGTCCTGAAGGATGAGCACCCGGG
>JBBIMQ010000096.1:0-9043 GCA_037444345.1 Gemmatimonadota bacterium
ACGGACCTTACCGCGAGGCACCCCTCGAGGAGCGCCGCCGGGGATCTCACCGGGCCGATCGTACGATCGAGGGGGTGCCATCCTCCCACTCCACCACCAGTGTGTCGCCGGCGGCCACCGTCACCTGGCCGGAGGCCTGCACGGTGCCCAGGGGAACGAGCTGGTACCCCTCGTCAAGGTGGAACGCGTCGAATTCGATCAAATAGGTATGGTCGCCCAGCTCGAGACCTCGCAGGGTCAGGGTCCGGGTCCCGGCTCGGAGGTTGGAAATCGTGCCGACGGGTACCTGGTCTATCCAGAGTCTGGCTTCAGCATACCGTGGCGCGCGGTTCTCCGCGGAGCGGAGAATGACGGCGATCGGGGCAAGCTCGACCGGGCCAGCGCTCTCGCCCGGCGCGCATTCGGCGATCCGGGCGGCGCGCTCGGCGCCGCTCGGGTGCAGGTCGTCGAAGCGGAAGCCGCGCGCCAGGCGGAAAAACCGAATCGCCGCCGCCACGGAGGCAGGGTACCCCGTCCCGAGCCGCCGGGCGGCGTAGCAATCGGCCTCGAGCTCCTGGGCCCGGCGGCCGCGGGAATAGGCCGGATCGTCGGCGCCAAGGGCACCGCCGCTGTGGCCTCCGGCGATGTGGCCGTACTCGTGGGCGAGGAAGAACCGTGCGAGCTCGGAACCCACGTGATCGAGCAGCGCCGGGTTGTAGAAGATCACCGGGCGCCCTCGCACGAGCGCGGTCAGGGCCACGTCCCGCAGGGTGTCGCTGGGCAGGACGGGAACGTCCGCGAGCGGCCCCGACGCCCGTGCCGGGGCCTGGGCCAATACTGCTGGCCCGGCCGCTGTGGTAGCGAAGAGGACGGCCGCGGCCAGCGCACGCGCGGCTGAGCGAGAAGGGCGAAACCGAACCGCCCCCGGGGGAACGGCAGGCACCCGAGGGCGGCTCTTCCGGACGGAGGCCATCAGCTCAGCTCGAGTGCGCTGTCCTGTTCAGCCCGGCGCAGGTGGTGTGCTGGCGAGCCGCGATCCCCGGCGCCTTGCCAGGATGCGCGGTCCCGATGTTGCCCCAACGGTTCTGCCGCATGCCTCCTCCTCTCGCGACGGGTCCGCCGGCGGCCCCAGGGATGCCGGCCCCCCGACCTGCGCCCTCGCCGGAGCGCGACTCGGTCGAGGTGCACGGTAGAGGAGCAGGTCTCGTTCCAGTGGCGGGTGGAGGCCGCGGCTCGGCGCTCGTAATTCCTTGTCGGACAAGGAGAAGCCGGCCTCGCCTCCGCGGCGGCGACGGCGGCTGGACGGCTCGAAAGGCGACAAATTCGTCGCCCGCGGGCTCGTGGTTCCGACGAGAATGTGGGGGTTCAGGCATGCGCGCCGGCCCAGGCACACCCGCAGACCAGGGTGCGGATTCCGCCCGGGGGCTCGTGTCCCAAGGCTCGCGGAGGCCCCTTGTCGTCGCTCGCAGCTTGGGATCGCGAGGCTGAGAGGGCCCACTCCGGCAGGGCAACGTGGAAACGGGGTTGCCGGGGCGAAGGGAGAACCCACCCTCGGATCGTGGCCCGGGCGGGCGTGACCCCGGCGGAATGGCATGGGCCGAGGATTCATCCCGGCGCCACTCCCGACCTTCGGCCGCGGGCTCCCCGCTCCTCCCCTCTGGACGAGACCCCGATCGGACGCGAGAATATCCCCGCCGCTCGCACGTCGCTGGCTGGGAGAGTCTAGCTAACACGTAACTGCCCGGAGGGGCTGTGCGACTCGAGAACCGGAGCAGTCAGATCACCCTGACCCGATCCACCCTCCTGGCGAGGCTGATCCGGCAACTCAATGACGCGGTCGCGGCCGCCGATGACGAGGCCCGATGTCGGCGCGTCAAGCAGGTGCTGTGCGACGCGGTCCGGCCGGGCCAGGACTTTCTTCCGCCCACCTACCTCCGCCCTACGGCCCATCGCTACGCGCGGCGGCTGCTCCATCGGGATCCCCGCGGCCGCTATACGGTGCTCGTCATGGTGTGGGATCTGGGCCAGGGGACGCCGCTCCACGACCACTCCGGGATGTGGTGTGTGGAGTGCGTCTACCAGGGTCGGATTGCGGTGACCTCCTACTCGATCCGCGGGGGTGATCCCGAGACCGGCATCGTGCAGTTCGTGCGGGAGAGCCTGGTGTATGCCGGTCCGGGCGAGGCCGGGGCACTCATCCCGCCGTTCGAGTACCACAAGCTGGAGAACGCGGGCCAGATTCCCGCCGTGACGATCCACGTCTATGGCGGCGAGATGACCTCCTGCCACATCTACGAGCCGGCCGACGGCGGGTGGCGGCGGCGGTTTCGGGAGCTCCACTACAGCGACTAGCCTCGAGGCAGGCCGCGGCACCCCGGCACGAGCCACCCTTGCGCCGCCGGATCCCGCGAGCGACTGGCAGCGCTACCCTGCGGCGCCCAGGTAGGTTCTGAGTGCCGGGCTGATGCGCTTGCGCGCCAGAGCTCGTTCGATCTCCAGCCGTTCCGCGGGGGGCAGGTCCTGGAACCACCGCACCACCCCTGCCTCGCGGGCCGCGACCGGCACGCCGCGGCGATAAGCGATACGATTGGTCGCGAGGGCCGGCACCCGCTCGCCCGGGGTCACGACGCCCGTGAGATTGAGGGGATCGGCGGCCGAGATGACCACGAGGCCCTCGCCCTGGGTGCCGGTCCCCGCCGCGCGCCGCAGGGCCCGAAGCCGCGGGACGGCCTCGGGCAGCGCGAATTGCTCGCCCGAAAGGCCCGCCACGAACCGGCCGCCGCGGATTTCGCCTCGCGCCTCGAGCCTCCGGTAGACCTGGAGCAGTTCGAGCCACGGCGGGCGAACCGTCTCGCGGAGGAGGAGCCGGCGAAACACGATGCCGTAGCGCTGGAGCAGCGTCCGGGCGAGGAGTTCCACCCGGCGCTGCTCTTCCCTGGGCTCGCCGGGGCCCATCCCGAGCAGGACCCAGCGACCCGCCCCTTCGATGCCGAAGGGCACCGTCCGGTGCCGTCGAGTCGCTCCCCCCAGCGGTTTGCGCCGGTCCGACGGCGTGATCAGGGCCCGGAGACCGGTGAACCCGTCGGAGGTCACGAGCCCCGCAGCCGCGAGCTCGGCCAGCGCCTGCTCGACCTGGGTGGCAAGCAGCCCGCTGCCCGCCACGAGGTCGGTGAAGAAGGATGGCCCCCGCACTTCCAGGACCGCAAGCACCTCGCGGGCACTGGAGGAGAGGGCCGGCCGGGGCCCGGGCGCCGCCAGGGCGCGCCAGTCCTCGAGATGGGCGCGGAGGCAGAGCGCGACCGGGGTCGAGCGGAGCGGTCGCGGGCCGGCCCGCCCCGTCGCTGTCCCCGTCTCCTCGGGCGCCCCGCGGGCGCGGCTCGCTGGAGCGCTGAGCCTGGCCCATGCCACCCGGCCGGTGAGACACAGCAGGTCCAGCAGCGCCGGATCGTATTCCTCGCACCGCGCCGCGAGCACGTCCGGTTCCCAGGCGCCTGAGGGTATCTCGAAGCCGTCCAGTTGCCCGATCACCCCGGCGAGTCCCTCCAGGCCCGCCGCCCGCTCCGCCGGGTCCACCCGCTGCTACACAAAGAGGAACCGCATGAAATCTGCCGCGCTCGCCGGCTCGATCTCGGCGCGGAGCCGCTCGAGCGTGTAGCGATGGATCCGGGCGAGGAGGCGCCGGTCGCACCACTCGAGCTCCGAGCCGCCCGGGCGGAAGCGCCCTCGCAGCACCACCCCCTCGGATTCCAGCGAGGCGAGCCCGGCCTCCGCCTCCGCCACCGGCACCCCGAGCGAGCGGGCCAGCTCGGGCGCGGTGACGGGACCCAGGATTTCCAGCCGGCCGCGAAGCAGCTCACGAATCGCCCCGGCCCGCGGCGGGCTGGAGGATGGTGCCGCGTGGGCACCGCCCCCGGCAGCTGCGTCAGGGTGCACGCTCGAGATCTCGGCCAGCCGCTCGGTCGCGACCCAGACCGGGCAGGGGAGCCCACCACCCGCCACCTCGACCGCCCGCCCGGCTTCGGCAAGAGAGCCCAGCAGCGCTCCCCAGGCTGGCCGCCCTCCGCCGGCCCGGGCCGCTGCCTCGTCTGTCCCCATCGCGCCCGCCGCCCCGGTCTCTTCCCCCTCCGTCAGGAACCCGGCGGTGAGGAGCGCATCGTGCATCTCGTCTGCATCCCGCGGGTCGGGCCAGACTTCGCGCCGCACGCGCTCGATGGCGGCGAGGTCGAGCGAGCCCAGGTCGGTAGCAGAGGAGGGCTCGAAGGCGCGGCGGGTGTACACGGCCTGGGTCCGTCGCTCCTCGAGCGGCGCGTCGTCGAGGAAGGCGTAGGGCCGCGCATTCAGGATCTCGCTCGCGAGCGGCGACGGTTCCGGCAGGTCGCGCGCGAGGCAGCGAATCTCGCCCCGCTGAATGCGCCGGAGCAGGGCAGCGAGGCCGTCCAGATCCATCGCCTCGTGGAGGCAGTCGGTGATGGTCTGGCGAACGAGCGGGTGATCGGGGATCTCCCGGTCGCCGGCAATGTTCTCCAGGCACGCCGCGGCATCGGGAAACGCCGCGGCCAGCAGGTCGTCCGCCTCGATCCGCTGGATCTGAGGCGGGAGCTTTCTTCCGCCCCGATACCGGGGGATCGCCAGCGCCACCGTCGCGTTCCAGCGCCAGCGGGTGCCGAACATCGGCGCGTCGAGCAGCGCCTGGACCAGCACCTCGCGCACGGTGTCCGGCTGGAGGAAACGAAACACCGTGCCCAGCTCGAACGAGTGCTGGGGCCCGAGCGAGAGCACGATGCCGTCCTCGGTGGCGGCGGCCTGGAGCTCGAAATTGAAGGTGCGGCAGAAACGCTTGCGGAGCGCCAGGCCCCAGGCCCGGTTGATCCGGCTCCCGAAGGGGGCGTGGATCACGAGCTGCATCCCGCCCGCCTGATCGAAGAACCGCTCGGCGATCACGGTGTCTTGCGTGGGGAGGGCACCGAGCAGGCGGCGGGATTCCGCCAGGTAGTGGACGATCTGCCGGGCGGCCCGCTCCGCGACGCGCGAATCGGCGGGAATCGCCGGCATCCCGTCCGGCTGGGGCTCGCGAGGCCCGCCCGCCGCGCCGGGTGAGCTGGTCGAGCCCGCTTGCAGCACGCCGGCCACCCAGGCTTCGGCCCCGGCCGGATCATCGAGTCGCGATTCGACCTCCCGGCGGAACGCCGCGACGGCGGCCGACAGTTCGTCGCTCCGGGCCGGGGCTTCGCCGAACCAGAACGGGATGGTCGGGGGCTGGCCTCGGGCGTCCGCGACCCTCACCGTTCCGCTCTGGATCCGGAGGATGCGCCACGAGGCGTTGCCGAGCTGGAACACGTCGCCCGCCATGCTCTCGACGGCGAAATCCTCGTTGACGCTTCCGATGAAGGTCCCCTCCGGCTCGAGCAGCACCCGGTAGTCCGCCGTCTCGGGGATCGCACCGCCCGAGGTGAGCGCGGTGAGCCGGGCCCCGCGGCGGCCCCGGACTCTCCCCTGAACGCTGTCCCAGTGCACCAGCGCACCGCGCCTCCCGCGCCGGGTGGTGAAGCCCTGAGCCAGCATGCGGATGACCTCGCCGAACTCCTCGGCGGAAAGCCCCCGGTAGGGATACGCCCGGCGGACCAGGCGGTAGAGCCCGGCCACGTCCCAGTCCTCGGCAGACGACTCGGCCACCACCTGCTGCGCCAGAACGTCGAGCGGGCCCTCGATCGGACGCAGTCGCTCCAGGTCGCCAGCCGCGACGGAGCGGAGCAACGCGGCGCACTCGATCAGGTCGTCCCGGGTGAGCGGAACCAGCCGGCCCCTGGGTTCGCCCCTCACCGCGTGGCCGCTCCGGCCCACTCGCTGGAGGAACGTCGCGATGCGGCGGGGAGAGCCGAGCTGGCAGACCAGGTCCACCGTGCCGATGTCAATGCCGAGCTCGAGCGAGGCGGTGGCCACCAGCGCCTTGAGCCGCCCGCTCTTCAGCCGCTCCTCCGCGTCCAGCCGTACCTCCCGGGCGAGGCTCCCGTGATGGGCGGCCACCGCGGACTCGCCCAGCCGTTCGGCAAGGTGCCGGGTTGCCCGCTCGGCGAGGCGCCGGGTGTTGACGAAGACCAGCGTGGTCCGGTGCGCTGCGACCAGCTCGGCCAGCCGGCTGTACACCTCTTCCCATACCTCGCCTGACATCACCGCTTCGAGGGGAGACTGCGGCAGTTCCAGGGCCAGGTCCAGGCGGCGCCGGTGACCCCAGTCCACGATGGCGGGGCCAGCGAGGCGAGGAGAACAGGTTGGGGAATCCTGCCCCTCGCCTGCTTCCACTGGCTGGTCCAGACCATCCCGAACCCCGACCAGCCACTGGCCCACGAGGTCCGCCGGTCGTACCGTGGCCGAGAGCCCGATCCGCTGGAGCGGGCGGCCCGCCACGTGCTCCAGCCGCTCGAGCGAGAGGGCCAGGTGAGCGCCGCGGCGCGAGTCCATCACCGCGTGAATCTCGTCCACGATGACGGTCCGCACCGTCCGCAAGAGCTTCCGGCTCCGCTCGGCCGTGAGCAGCAAGTAGAGCGACTCCGGAGTTGTGATGAGGAGGTGAGGGGGCGTGCGCAACATCGCCGCGCGCTCGGCTGCGGTGGTGTCGCCGCTCCGGACGGCTGCGGTGATTCGGGGCGAGCCGAGCCCCATCTCCTCTGCGACCCGCCGGATCTCCCGCCGCGGCTGGGCCAGGTTCTTGTGAATGTCCGCCGACAGCGCCTTGAGGGGCGAGACATACACCACTCGGGTTTCGTCGGCGAGTCGGCCGCCGAGCGCCTCGCGGAAGAGCTGATCGAGCGCGAAGAGAAAGGCGGCGAGCGTCTTGCCCGACCCCGTGGGCGCGGCGATCACCGTGGGCCGGCCCTCCCGGATCGCTTCCCACCCGGCAGCCTGAGCCGGGGTCGGCTCGCCCAGGCGCTCGGCGAACCAGCGGGCGATCGCGGGGTGGAAGCCGGAGAGGGGCATGGAGGGCAAGATAAGGGGACTCGCCGCGCCGGCCCGGGTAGCGGGGCCGGAATGCCCCTCCATCCGTCATGGCGACTGGCTTTCCCGCTCCGCCGCCGACCGTTAGCTTGGAGGGACCGCCACTCGCGAGCCCCTCATGCGGCTGCTTCTCGTCAACCCGCGCTTCCCCGAAAGCTTCTGGAGCTTCAAGTGGGCGCTCGAGACCGCCCTTGCTGGCAAGCGCGCCACCACCCCGCCGCTCGGTCTGGCAACGCTCGCCGCGCTCTGCCCGCCCGACTGGGAGGTGACCATCGTGGACGAGAACATCGAGTCACTCCCCCTCAAGCCCGCGGCCGATCTCATCGGCATCTGCGGGATGGGAGTGCAGTTCCCGCGCCAGAAGGAGCTGCTCCGGTATTACAGGAGCCTGGGCTACTTCGTGGTGGCCGGCGGGAGCTACGCCTCGCTCTGTCCGGAGGAGTACGAGGCGCTGGCCGACACGGTGATCTCCGGCGAGGCGGAGTACATCTGGCCCCAGTTCTGCCTCGACTTCGTGGCCGGGAAGGCGCGGCGCCTCTATCAGGAGACCGGGACCGTTTCCCTGGCCGACTCGCCGGTGCCCCGCTTCGACCTGCTCCGGGTGGACAAGTACCAGTCCATGACGCTGCAGTTCTCGCGCGGCTGCCCG
Source organism: Gemmatimonadota bacterium (assembly GCA_037444345.1). Lineage (GTDB taxonomy): Bacteria > Gemmatimonadota > Gemmatimonadetes > Gemmatimonadales > GWC2-71-9 > JADJOM01. The sequence continues at coordinate 7,622 of JBBIMQ010000096.1, forward strand.
TTCCAGTGCGAGTTCTGCGACATCATCGTCATGTTCGGCCGCAAACCCCGGACCAAGACGCTGGAGCAGGTGGGGCGCGAGCTGGACGCTCTCCGCCGGTTAGGCGCTCGGAACGTCTTCTTCGTGGACGACAACCTCATCGGCAACAAGCGGACCGCCAAGGAGCTGCTCCGGTTTCTCGCCGCCTACCAGCGGGAGCGCGGTTACCGCTTCCATTTCGGCACCGAAGCCTCGCTCAACCTGGCGCAGGACGCCGAGCTGCTGGACCTGTTCGCCGCGGCCGGGATGGGGTGGGTGTTCATCGGCATCGAGTCGCCTGACGAGGCGAGCCTGGTCGAGACGCGTAAATTCCAGAACACCCGGCAGGACATCCTGAGCTCGGTGCGGACCATCTACGGCCGCGGCATAGACATCCTGGCGGGCTTCATCGTCGGGTTCGATCACGATACCGTGGAGACCTTCGACAAGCAGCATCGGTTCATCCTGGATTCCGGGATCCAGGCCTCGATGATCGGTCTCCTCACGGCGGCGCCCAAGACCCCGCTCTACGCGCGGCTTCAGGCGGAGGGCCGGATCATCCCGGGCGCCAACGATGCGGACAACACCAAGCTCGGCACCAACGTGCTGCCCAAGGGGATGAGCTACGAGGAGATGCTCGTGGGGTACCGGCGGCTGCACCAGCGGCTCTTCGCGGACCGCGGGATCGCGGCCCGGATCGCGAACAAGCTGCGCTACCTGCGCCGTCCCGTGGTCGGGCGGCGGCATTCGCTGGGGGAGTCGCTGGGCATTCTCCGCCGGCTGGTGGTGCGCGGGCTGCTGCCGGGCGGGGTGGGCCGGGTCTGGCGGTTCGTCCGGTCGCTCCCGCTGGGCCGGCCGCGTCTCATCCCGCAGGCTGTCGAGGACTGGATCGTGGGTCTTTCGATGCGCGACTACATCGAGCGGCACTTTGCGGAGCCCGCCCCGGAGGCGAGGCGACTGGTCCAGCGGTCGCTCCAGCGGCTCGAGCGGGCCTTCCGGCGCTATCGGGAGGCGGGCGCGGTGGAACTGGACCTCGTGCTGTCCGGGGCGCGGAGCCGCGCCGCGGATCTGTCCCTCACGCTGCGCGGGCACCTGGACCGCGGGTTCTTCTCCAGCGCCGCCCGCCATCTGGAGCGGCTGCTGCGGCAGACCCGGTCGTCGGTGACGCTCCGGATCGAGGCGCTCCAGGAGGCTCACCTGCCGCACCTCGACCGGCTCCTCCAGCGGCTCGCCCGCCACGGAGACCGGATCCGGATCAGCGTGCCGGATCGGCTGCGAGAGGTGGTACGGGTGGATTCGTCGGTGTTCGTGCTGTCGTTCGAGGGATAAGCACCGCCGCGAGCCCCCGCACCCTGCTGAACGATCGCGGCGCACAAGGCTCCCGCGCCCCTACCCCCTCGGGAT
>JBBIMQ010000097.1:0-9035 GCA_037444345.1 Gemmatimonadota bacterium
CGGGCCGCCGCGATCAGCCGTGCCGGCTACGGGGTGCGGCCTGACGAGCCAGTCGAGGTTCCGGTCCGGCCCCGGGGGCCTCTGGCCGCGGCCGTCGGGTCCGGTGTGGCGCTCGGGGTGGCTCTCGTGGGCCGCTGGCTGGGCTGGTCCGAGGCCGCCCTCGCGGCCCCGTTCGGGGCGGCGCTCGTGGCTGGCGCCTGGTACGTCGCCCCTCGCGGTCTCCGGGCGCTGGCCCGCGGCAGTCCCGACATGCACGCGCTCATGACCATCGCCGCGGCGGGCGCTGCGGTGATCGGCGAGTGGGCCGAGGCCGCTTCGGCGATGTTTCTCTTTGCCGTCGCGCGGCTGCTCGAGGAGTGGGCCGTGGGGCGCGCCCGGCGCGCCATCACGGGTCTGCTCGATCTGGCGCCGCGGGAGGCGACGGTGATCGGGCTGGACGGGGACCGGAGCGTGGCGGTGGACCAGGTGCCGGTGGGCCGGCGGATCCGGATCCGCCCCGGCGAGCGGGTCCCGCTCGACGGGGTGGTGACGGCGGGCCGCTCGTCGGTCAACGAGGCCCCGATCACTGGCGAGGCGCTGCCGGTCGCGAAAAGCCCGGGCGACCCGGTGTACGCGGGCACGATCAATCTCCAGGGCGCTCTGGAGGTGCGCACCACGGCGCTGGCCCGGGACACGACCCTGGCCCGCATCCTCCATCTGGTGGAGGAGGCCCAGGCCTCGAGGGCACCGATCCAGACTTTCGTGGATCGGTTCGCGCGGATCTATACTCCCGCGGTGGTGGGGCTCGCGGCACTGGTGGCCCTCCTCCCCCCGCTCTTCGCGTTCGGTACCTTCACCGAATGGCTGTACCGCGCGCTGGCCCTGCTGGTCATTGCCTGTCCCTGTGCCCTGGTCATCTCCACGCCGGTCACCATCGTGAGCGCGCTCACCGGCGCGGCGCGGGCCGGGGTTCTCCTCAAGGGCGGCGCGCAACTGGAGGCGATCGGCCAGGTGACCGCGGTGGTCTTCGACAAGACCGGCACGCTCACCGAGGGCCGGCCCGCGGTGACCGGCATCGCGCTGCTCGACGGCACGAACGAAGAAGCGGTCCTCCGTCTTGCAGCTGGCGTGGAGCGCCACTCCGAGCACCCGGTGGCGCGGGCCATCGTCGAGGGCGCGCGGGAGCGGGGCCTCGCGATTCCCGAGGCCAGCGGGTTCGAGGCCCTGCCGGGCGTGGGAGCCCGGGCCGTGATCGAGGGCCGGCGGTTCGCCGTGGGTAACCGGCGGCTCTGCGAGGCGCAGGGAGCGTGCAGCGAGCGGCTCCACCGCCTGCTCGAAGACTTCGAGGCGCGGGGGGAGACCGCGGTCCTCCTGCTCGAGGAGCGCACCCCGCTTGCCGTGGTGGGCATCGCCGATCGAGTCCGGCCGGACGCGGCCCGCGCGGTGGCGGAGCTTCGCCGGGCGGGGATCCGGCGCCTGCTCCTCCTCACCGGCGACGGCGAGACCGCGGCCGGCGCGGTGGCCCGCGCGGTGGGGCTCCCCGAATGGCGGGCGCGGCTCCTCCCGGAGGACAAGTACCGCGCGGTACGCGAGCTCGAGGAGGCGGGCGAGCGCGTGGCGGTGGTGGGCGACGGGATCAACGACGCACCCGCGCTTGCCGCCGCCTCGGTGGGAATCGCGATGGGGACCGCCGGCACCCATGTGGCGCTGGAGACCGCCGACATCGCCCTCATGGGCGACGACCTGGGCCGCCTCGCCCCGCTGGTCCGCCGCTCCCGGCGCACCCTCGCGCTGGTGCGGCAGAACATTGCCTTCGCCCTCGGGGTGAAGGCGTTGTTCCTCGGCCTCGCGATCCTGGGCCAGGCGACCCTCTGGCTGGCGGTGCTGGCCGACATGGGCGCCTCGCTCGCCGTCGTCGCCAACGGCCTGCGGGCCCTGCCCGAACCCGAGACCTGAGCGGAGGTCCCTCATGAATGCCCCCGCCCCGCACGATGCCCTCACCCGCTCGGCCGAGGACTACCTCAAGGCGATCTATCGCCTCTCGACCCAGGGCCGGCCGGCCGGGACCAACGAGCTGGCCCAGGTCCTCGACCTCGCGCCGGCGTCGGTGAGCGGGATGCTCCGGCGCCTGGCGGAACAGGGGCTGGTAGCCCACGAACCGTATCGCGGGGTGCTGCTCTCGCCCGAGGGCCGCCGGATTGCGGTCCGGATGGTCCGCCGCCACCGGATCATCGAGGCCTATCTGGTGGCCCAGCTAGGATATACCTGGGACACGGTGCACGAGGAGGCGGAGCGTCTGGAACACGCGGTGAGCGACACCCTGATCGAGCGGATGGCCCGAGTGCTGGGCAACCCCCGGGTGGACCCCCACGGCGACCCGATCCCGGAACCCGACGGCAGCGTGGCCGAGCTGGTCTATACCCCGCTCAGCGAACTGGAGATCGGCGCGGAAGCCGAGATCCGCCGAGTGGATACCAGCCAGCCCGAGAAGCTGCGGTACATCGGCGCCACCGGCCTCACCCCCGGCACCCGAGTGCGGGTGACGAACCGGGAGCCCTTCCAGGGCCCCATCACGCTCCGGTTGGGGGACCGGGAGCAGGTGATCGGGCATGCCCTCGCGGGGGAGCTGCTGTGCAGCCGGGTGGAGTCGGAAGTCGGGGAAGGGTGACGGGTTCCCTCACTCCCGCACCGCTTCCAGCAGGCGCGCCAGTCGCTTGTCCCTCGCCTCCTTCAACTCCGGGAGAAAGCGCCCGTAGGCCTTGTCCAGCAGCCTGATGAGGCGGTGCTGGTCGTCGGTGTTGAGCTGCTTCCAGTCGGCCAGCGCCTTCCAGATCTCTTCATGGGCGCCGAGAAGCCGCGGCAGGCGGACTTCGATCCCCGAGTCTCCGGCATCGAGGTGATGGTCGAGGTGGGGGCCCGCGGCCGCCCAGAGGAGCGCGGGCCCCACCGCCATGGCGCGATCCACGTCCTCCACGTCCAGCACGCCGTCGAGCACGAGCTGGATGCACTCGCGCCAGACGGCCGCCTCGATCCGCCCCACGAAGTTGCCGGTCACTTCCTTCTTGAAGACGATGGCCGCGCGGCCGAGCAGCCCGAGCCAGAACCGGACATCCTCGACACAGGCCGGGTCGGTTGCGGGACCGGGGACGACCTCGACCAGCGGCACCAGCTCGACCGGCCTCAGGGGCCGGGCCAGGAGAAACCGGTCGGGCCGGACGAGCCGCCCGGCCAGAGTGGACGGGCTCATCCCCTGCGAACTCGAGGTGAGAATGGCGGCTCGGCGGCAGACCTCCTCGATTTGGCGGAGGACCTTCTGCTTGAGGCCGAAGTCCTCCGCCGCGGCCTCGATGATCCAGTCCGCCTCGTTGACGGCCTGGAGAAGACTCCGACCCACCCGCATGAGGTTGAGCGCTTCCTCGGCGACGGAGGGTTCGGCCCGCCGGAGCCGCACCAGGGCCACCACCCGGTCGGTGATCGCGTCGGAGGCTTCGGCCAGCGCGTCGGAATCTGAGTCGTAGATGGTGACGGGCCAGCCAGCCGCCACGGCAAGCGCGGCCCACCCGCGGCCGATCTCGCCAGTGCCGACGATCGCCACGCGCGGAGTTTCGAAACGGGTCATAGGGGGCAGAGGGTTGCTGACGACTCCCAGTTGGGTGGCGGGGCACGAGGGCGCCAGTCACGGTCACCCGCCGCCGAGGCCGAGTCACCTTCTCGGGCGTCCTCAGCGCCCTGCTACGATAACGCGCGTCGGGTGGAGCGCCAAGGCGGGCGAGGGGCGGGTTAGATTGGCAACCAGCCGGAGGGGACAGGCAGATGATGAAGCCGGCCGGGATCGCGGCATTGCTGTTGGTGCTCGGAGGAGCGCAAGGCGGATCGCCGCCCGAGGCGGGGCCGGTCCCACCTGACGGGTCCCTGCCTCCCGGTACGCGGGCGTCCCTCCCACCGATCGCGCTCGAGCGCCGCCTCGCCCGGCGCCTCCAGGCCACGGTCGGCGACACGGTTGCCCTCTCGCTCGAGCCCGGGGGGCCGGCCCGAGCGGCGCTGGTCGTGGCGGTATACGAGCCGCCGTCCGATCCGGCGCGCGTCGCCCGGCGGGAATACGGGCTCCGGCTCCATCTTCCCGACCTCGCGGCGTTGCTGGGGGCCGAAGATCGGGTGGATCGGTTCGCGGTGGCGCTCCGCGAGGGGGTCGCTCCCGAGTCGGCCGCGGCCCGCTTCAACCGGATCGCCTTCGGCTTTCGGGCCGTGCCGTCCGTAGCGATCGCGAATCAGGCCTCCCAGACCTTCGTGGTGGTGAGCCGGTTTCACGACGCCATCGCGGTCATCTCGGTGGTGGCGAGCGCGGTCTTCCTCCTCTGCATCATGCTGCTCAAGGTGGAGGAGCGGCGTCACGATGCGGCCCTCATGCGATTGATCGGAGTGCGGCGGCGGACCATCTTCGGCGCGCTGCTCCTCGAGGCCGTGCTGGTGGCCGCGGTGGGCTCCGGCCTGGGCCTGGGGCTGGCGCTGCTCGCCAGTGTTGCCACCAATGCGTACTACCAGCGCTTCTTCGACACCTCCCTGGTGTTCTCGCTGGTAACGCCCGGCGTGGTCGCCTTCAGCGTGGCGCTCTCGCTCGGGCTCGGCGTCGCCGCCGGCGCGCTCGCGGCCTGGCGACTGGTGCGGACCCGGCCGGTGGTGCTCTGGGGGAGGGGGTGATGCCCGCGGCCCTGCGCAATCTCCGGCGCCATCCGATGCGCAGCGGCCTCGCGCTGGCCGGGGTCGCCGTCACCACCGCGATGCTGCTCGACATGGTGCTCCTGAGTCGGGGGATCGAGCGGTCCTTCGAGCGGCTGTTGCTGGGCCGCGGCTACCAGATCCGGGTGTCGCCCAAGGGCACCCTTCCCTTCGACACCGAGGCCACCCTGGCCGGCGCCACGGCACTCCGCCGGACTCTGGAGTCGGATCCGGCCGTCGAGGCGGTCGGGCCCTTCCTCGGCACCTCGCTCCACGCCCGGCGCGGCGACTCGCTGGTGACGCTCTTCGGCTACGGCATAGATCCGGCGGCGCAGGCGCTCTACCAGCTCGAGGAAGGAGCGGACCTCGCCCCCGGCGACACGGCCGGCGTTCTGCTCAGCCGGCCCGCAGCCCAGGCGATCGGGGCCGGCATCGGCGACACGGTGAGCTTGCTCGGGCGGCTGGACCCGCAGACCGCCTCCGCCGCCGTCGAGCGGCGGCTGGTGGTCCGTGGCCTCGCGCGCTGGCTTTACGACTATCGGGGGCAGCCGTCGGTGGGGACGGTCCTCGCGGTGATGCAGGACCTCGCCTGGCAGCGGGCGGAAGATCGGGTGTCGGCCATGGTGGTGCGGGTCCGGGAGGGCGCGGACCTCGAGGCGGTCGTCGAGCGGCTCCGGGCCGCGGCTCCACGGGCGGAGGTGAACAGTGTCGGGGAGCTGGTGGCGCACTTCCGCCAGCGCCTGGCGTACTTCCGGCAGCTCTCCTCCATCCTGGGGACGATCAGCCTGGGTGTGACGGTCCTTCTAGTGGCCACCCTGATGACGATCACGGTCAACGAGCGGCTGGGGGAAATCGCCACCTTGCGGGCGATCGGCATCGGCCGGGGCACCATCGTCCGCGGCGTGCTGGCCGAGAGTCTGGTGCTGACGGTGGCCGGTGGTGGGCTGGGCGTCGGGCTGGGCTCGGTCACGGCCCGGTATCTGGACCAGATTCTGACCGCGTTCCCGGGTTTGCCGGCCGCCATCTCGTTCTTTGTGCCCGAGCCCCGGAGTCTGGCCCTGGCGGCCGGGACCCTGCTTGCGACCGGCGTTCTCGCCGGGGTGTATCCGGCGGTGCTGGCGGCGCGCGCTCCCATCGCCGCCACCTTGCGTGCGGAGGCGACGTGACGCTGCTCCGGGCCCGGGACCTCCGCAAGGACTACCGGCTCGACGGCGAGGTGGTGCACGCGCTCCGCGGCGTGTCCCTGGAGATCGAACCCGGCGACTACGTCGCCATCGCCGGCCCCTCGGGCTCCGGGAAGAGCACGCTGCTGCATCTGCTGGGCGGGATCGACGCCCCGACGGCCGGCAGCGTCGAGCTGCTCGGGAGGCCGCTCGAGCGCCTGCCGGATCGGGAGCTCACCCGGCTTCGCCTGACAAAGATCGGCTTCGTATTCCAGCGGTTTCATCTCCTGCCCGTGCTCACCGCCGCCGAGAACGTCGAGCTGCCGATGGCGGAGGCGGGGGTGCCTGCGCGGGAGCGGCGCCAGCGCGCCCGAGACCTTCTGGCCTACGTCGGCCTGGCCCACCGGATCAACCATCGGGCGACCCAGCTCTCCGGCGGCGAGATGCAGCGGGTGGCCATCGCCCGGGCGCTCGCCAACCGGCCAGCCCTGATCCTGGCGGACGAGCCCACCGGCGAACTCGACGCCGCCACCGGGCGCGAGATCCTCGATCTGTTCCGGCGGCTCAACGCGGATGGGACCGCGCTGGTCGTGGTGACCCACGACGAGCACCTGGCCGCGGAAGCCCGCCGGAAGATTCACATGCTGGACGGGCGAATCAGCACCGCCGGCTGAGCGCAGCCCCATGCTCCTCGTCCTGGCGTTCCGGCACCTGCGGGTGAAGAAAGTGCGCTCGCTCTTGCTGCTTGTGGGGTACGGGTTCGGCGTGGGCGTGATGATCGTCCTCCTCTCGGTCGGCACGGCGCTGCTGGAACAGTCGCGGGACGTCTCGCTGGTGGGAGGGGGAGAGGTGACGGTGCTGCCCGAAGGCATTGACGTCGAGGCGATGCGCACCGGCGGCCTGAGCGGGATGTTCTTCAGCATCGAGCGGGCCCGCTATCTCACCCGGCTGGTGCTGGGCGGGCCGCGCCACGCCAGCCTGGTGCGGGCGGTCTCGCCGCTCATCGAGCACAAGCTGGTCTACGTGGAGTTCAGGGGCGAGACCGTGGCGGCCCGGGCCGGCGGGGAGGTTCCGAGCCGGGCGCGAGCGGCCGGGGCCCCGCTCGAAGTCCTGGCCGGCCGGTGGGAGGATTCGCCGGCGGATTCGGCCTACGTGGCGCCGTCTCCCCAGCAGCTGTACGACCAGCTGGACCGGTTCCACCTGCCGCCCCGAGCCGATTCGAGCTGGGCGGAGTGGCAGTACTTCAACGTGCTGGCGGGTCCCTCGGAATGGTGGTACCTGACGTATCTCGTGGCGGGGGATCTTCGCGGGGGACGCTGGGGGGGGCGATTGCTGGTCACCCGGCGGACACCCGGCGGCCACCAGCGGTTCTGGGCAGCGATACCCGCCCAAGCGATCCGCTTCGACACGGCGGGGGCCGATCTCACGTTAGGGGAGAACGCCGTGCGCCAGCGGGACGGCCGCTACGCGCTGCGCGGTGTCGCGCGGGGGCCCGGCGGCCGGGTGGAACTGGACCTGATGGTGGAGCCCGAGCCGTACCGCTACTTCCCGCCGGTGGCGCTCAGCGAAGGGGCGATCCCTTCGGGCTACGTGGTGCCGGTGCTCGCCGGGCGCGCCCGGGGCCGCCTCTGCGTGAACGGGAGCTGTCGCTCCGTGCGCGACGCCCCCGCCTACCATGACCACAACTGGGGAATCTGGCGCGGGGTGAGATGGGACTGGGGGACGGCGCGGGGCGGCCAGCTCGACCTCCTGTACGGCGTGGTCCACCTGCCCGGCGACACCGTCCTGGGACCCGGCGTGCGGCGCTCCCTCTTCGTGCCCCTGGTGGCTTCGCTGGGCGTGCTGCAGGTCTTCCGCGCCAGGCAGGTGGACTACCGGGGGCCCGGCGAGCGACCCCTCAGGGCCGGAGAGGTCCCCGTCGGCTTTCGGATCACCGCGACCCGGGAAGCCGACACCCTGCAGGTCAACACCGCGGTGACCGATGCCGCGGCTACCAGAGAAACCGCGGCTGGCCCGGGCTGGATGTTTCTCCAGATGCGGGGTCGCGCCCGGCTGGAAGGACGTCTATCGGGGGCGCCGGTGGCGGACTCCGGCTGGGGGTTCTTCGAAACCTACGTTCCGACCCCGGGCCTCCGTGGGTTCACCGAGTGAAGAAGGAGAACCCCAAGAGCAGCGTCACGTTGTCCGTGCTCGAGAAATCCTCGTTCTCGAACGCGTGGGTGTAGGCCGCTTCAACCCTGGCCGCGACCTTCCGGCCGCCTATCTTCGCGCCGATGCCGCCGCCGGCGGAGAACTGCGAGGCGTCCGCCGAGCCGACGTCCACCCGGTCCCATCCTCCGAACGGCCGGACGTAAAACCCTCTCCGCATGGAGCCGCCGTGGATCAGCAGCCCGGCGCCGAGCCCCAAGGTGTACACCGCGTCGCTGTCTTCGACCTTGAAGTAGTTGAGCGAGACCCGGGGCTCGAACGACACCCGGTTGGTGATCCCGATCCCCACGCGGAAGTCCTGGGCCGGGACGCCGACGGTCACCACGTTCGGTTCGTTGAGCCGGAAATCGAAGGCGGCGTCGAGTCCCAGCTCGATGTTCCCGGCCTGGGCCGCCACGGTAGCGGGGAAAGCGAGGGCGAACCCGGTGGCCGCAGCGAGACCGCGCAATCTGCTGGACATACGACCTCCCTGACGCATGTGGAACCAGGGCCGTTTGGACGCCGGGCGGCCTGCCTGCTCGCCGCCAGGGCGAGGGACCAATCTTGTCTCCGGTACAGCGGGGCGTAAGGCCCCTGGCGAGGGGCGGCAGGCTCGGCTCGGAGCCGCCGGCGCGCTGCGTCAGGACTGCGAAGCTCGGTCGGGGTAGCCTGGAGTGGCGGTGACCTCCGTCACCTGCCGGGCGTGGCGCGCGGTGTGGGCCGCCGCGAACAGCACCCACTGGGCGCCGTCGAGCAGTCCCAGGAGGGGGTGAGGGGCCCCCATCCGGCGCAGATCGCCCGGGCTCGCCGCCACCCCGGCTCACCGCGCGCATCGGCTCACCGCCACCCCGGCTCGCGGCCGGCCTGCTCGATCCAGGCCCGCAGCTCCGGCGCCTGCGCGTCCTCCAGGGTCTTCACCTTCACGTAGCGCGTGCGGTCGGTCGACCCGAACGGCGGCGCCCCCGCCGGTGTCAACACCGCCGAGTGCGA
>JBBIMQ010000098.1:0-3548 GCA_037444345.1 Gemmatimonadota bacterium
TGCCCTTCGTGTACCTCTCGGTCATGTGGGCGGTGAGCATCCACCTGGTCACCGCCTTCCTGTTCGCCGCGCCACCCGCCCGTCCCTTCTGGAACTCTCCCCTGCTCGGACCTCGATTCCTCGCCTCGGCGTTCACCGCTGGGCCGGCGTTCATGATCCTGCTGCTCGGGTTCATCCGATCCCACAGCAAGTACACCGTGCCGGAGGCGACCCTGGCCAAACTGGCCACCGCGACCACGATCGCGGCCCAGATCAATCTGGTGATGCTGCTCTCCGAGCTGGTCTACGAGTTCTACCTGCCCACGCGCCACGGGGCGAGTGCGCGATACCTGTTCTTCGGGCTGGGGGAGCACGCCGCGCTGGTGCCGTGGATCCGGGCCGGGGTCCTGGCCAACGTGCTGGCGACGGTGACACTGATGATCCATCCCCTGCGCCGGAGCCCGCGCTGGCTCATGCCGGCCTGCGCCTTGCTCTTTGTCGGGATCTGGATCGAGAAGGGGATCGGTCTCGTGCTTCCTGGCTTCGTTCCCTCGCCGCTGGGAGAAATCGTCGAGTACGAGCCGACCTGGGTCGAGTTCGCGGTGACTGCCGGGATCTGGGCCCTGGGTCTCTTTGTCCTGACGATCCTGGTGCGGGTGGCTCTCCCGATCGAGCTGGGGGAGGTGCGGAGTCCGTATCTGGAGGAACCAGCCCGGCAGCGGGTGGCCCGTCCGTTCGCCACGCGCCAGGCTACCTGGGAGCGCCGGCCCATCCGGACCCGGTGAGGGACGGTCGGCGGCTTGGCCGCCTCAACCCCTGCGAGGATACCGATCATGACCACCAAGAAACCGAACGACACGCGGTACCCGCTCGCCGCCCTGGCCGCTGGGCTGGTGGGCGGCGCCGGGCTGGCCGGCGGTCTCTTCCTCGCCGGCATCGCTCCGCCGCTGGCAGGACTGGCGGGGGCCGGGCTCGGGCTGCTGCTCGCCTCCTCCATCAAGTACGCCGACCAGTGGGAAAAGGCGATCGTGCTTCGCCTGGGAAGCTACCGCGGGCTGCGAGGGCCGGGCTACTTCGCCATCGTGCCGATCCTCGATCGAGTGGCCTACACGATTGACCAGCGGATCCGGACGACGGCGTTCGGCGCCGAGTCGTGCCTCACCCGTGACACGGTGCCAGTGAACGTGGACGCCATCGCGTTCTGGGTTGTGCGCGACGCCGAGCGCGCCGCGCTCGAGGTGCAGGACTACGACGAGGCCGTGATCCTCTCGGCGCAGACGGCGCTCCGGGACGCCATCGGCAAGCACGATCTCGCCGAGATGATTCAGAGCCGGGTGGAGCTGGGGCACGGGCTCAAAGTCGCCCTGGAGCAAAAGATGGCGAACTGGGGCATCCAGGTCCTCTCGGTCGAGATCCGGGACGTGATCATCCCCGCCGCCTTGGAGGACGCGATGTCGCGACAGGCCCAGGCGGAGCGCGAGCGCCAGGCGCGGATCATCCTGGGGACGGCGGAGACCGAGATCGCCCAGAAGTTCGTGGAGGCCGCTGGTGCCTATCGCCACCTCCCCACGGCCTTGACCCTGCGCGCCATGAACATGCTGTACGAGAGCATCGTGAAGCGCGGCGCGCTCATGGTGGTCCCCTCGGGGCTGGCGGACTCGCTCAACGTGCCCGCGCTGCTGGGGGCGGTGGGAGCGGCCGGACTGGTGCCGGGGGAGGGCGAGGCGGTCAGGGGGGGGGTCGAGGAGGCCGCCGGCGCGAAGCGTGCGCCCGGCGGCTAGCGCGGGCGCGCGGGCCCGCCCAGCAAGCCCGAGAAACCGGCGTGGCGTGACCCGCCGAACGGGAGCACGCAGCGCCGCCAGGCGGCCCCGGCTCTCCTGGCGCTGCAACGGGCCGCGCCTCGCCCGGCGATCACGGGATGGCCCTCCCGTGACAGGCCGCGCAAGTCTGGGGGTTCCTCTTCTTGAGCCGTTCCGCGTCGAACCCCGGACCGTGCGGGTTGAACCTGCGGGTCTGTGCCGAGTGGCATGCCAGGCAGTCCGCCTCGCTGTGGCAGGTCACGCAACTTTCCAGATTGAAGCGGGCCGTGCGGCCGTGACTGAGGAGAAAGGCGCCACCCGCGTCGTGGTAGCGTCCCTGAAGGAGGCCATTGTTGGAGCGGAAGCCTGACTGCACGTGGCAGCCGGTGCAGAAGGCGGCCGGGTTGTGGCATTCGCTGCAGTCGTTCTGTCGGCCGTAGGCCGCTGTCGGGTGGCGCGCGAGGAAGCCGGCGGGGTGGTAGCTCTCCCCCGCACCGGGGTTGGGGCGGTGGCAGTCGAGGCATTCTGCTCTGCGGTGGCAGGCGCCGCAGCTTCTGGCATCGGGGCTGGCCGCCGGGCCGTGGCGTTCGCGGAACCCTGGTGGGTGCCAGGTTTCCTGTTCCCGCTGGATCTCTGCTCCCGCGGCCCGGCCGGGTCCCGCGGGATGGAGGTCCTGCGCCACGGCGACCGCGCCGCGGTGACAGGTAGTGCAACTTTCCCGGGTGTGGCAGGTGGCGCAGCGGGCGTCGCGCCGGCGGCTCTGGCGCCCGTGTCCCGCGAGGAAGCTCGCCTTGTCATGGCCAGGGGGGGCCCGGAGGGCCGCCTGGATCGCCGTGGACCGGGGATCGAGCGCGAGCGCCTGGATGACCGGCACCTCGGGTCCATCCACGTGACATTGGAGACAGAACTCCCGGGCGTGGCAGGTGGCGCAACTGGGCGCCACCGGAAAGCGGCGGGGTCCGGCCGCCACCGGCTGCGCCAGCCGCCCGTGGCCCTTGGCCGCGAAATCCGCCCCCTCATGGGACGCAGGTGCGGGGAACGCCGCGATCCGCTGCCGGCTCAACTCGCCGGCCAGGGGCAGGGGAACGTGGCAGGTGGCGCAAGCGGTGTCGGGGGCCTCGAAATGCGCCAGCGTGACGCCGTGGCAATCGAGGCACCGGGCAGGGATCGTGCGGGCCACCCGCATCCACTCCCCCCCTGACTCGCCATGGCAAGCGAGGCAAGCGAGCGCGGTATCGGCGCCGGTCTTCCTGACCAGCGCTTCCCCGTGTTCCTGATGGCTGAAACGGAGATTGTTCGGCTCCGGCTGGGGAGGTGACCAGCGGATGGCCTTCTCCACTCGTCCGTCGTGGCAATTCTCGCATCCGGCCGGCGAGGGCCACAGCGGCTGTCCCGGGGCGGCCGCGCCGGCGTGACAGCTCAGGCAGGAGGGGAAGAGTTTGCGGTGCTGCCAGTGGTCGAAGTGGTCGGGCTCGGGCCGAGCGCGCCCGCCGAACGCGACCAGGCTCGAGGCCAGGAGCACCAGGAGGAGGCGCGGGCGGAGCTGCCTCATGGCCTGCCGGGGCGGCGCGCGGCCGGTGGCAGCGGCAGCCGGTCGCCCCCGGACCCGAGGGTCCAGGACATGCCGGCCACGAGCCGGATCTGGTCCCAGTCGAAGGCCGAGGCATCGGGCCGGTTGCGCTGCTCGGCATAGCGCGTGGCGCTCAGGTCGAACCGCAACCGCTCCGTGGGAGCGACATCGGCCCGCAGGCGTATCCAGCTGAGCTCGCT
>JBBIMQ010000098.1:3558-9006 GCA_037444345.1 Gemmatimonadota bacterium
GGTCGAAGCGGAACTCCAGCGGGCGGTCCTGGCGTCCTCCCGCGGCGGTGAGGGTGATCCGGGGTCGCGGCTCCCAGCTCAGGGTGAGGTCCCAACCGTGCGACGAGGCACCGGGACCGAACTCGGCGCGGTAGTCCCCGGCGGCGTACCAGGCCGAGGCGAAGGCGACTCCCGCCCCTGCCGTCCAGCGCCAGCCGTCGTCCTCTTCCCGGAGCAGCGGGGTTGCCGCCTCGGGGTCGGCGTACCAGTACCGCTCGCCGGAGGCGTGCAGCTCCAGGCCCGAGATCGGCGCGAGCCAGGCCGACCCCTGCACGGTGGTGAACGGCACGGGGCTGAACGCTCCCCAGATCGTCCACAGGTCGAAATACGGGCGGTAGCGCCTCACACCGGCCGCGGCTCCCCATCGCGGGCGGCCGTAGCGCAGTTCGGCGTCCGAGGTTCCCCAGAGGCCCCGGGCGATGTCGTATTCGGCGCCGCCGGTCAGGCGCCACCCGGTGAAGGGGCGGAGTTCGGTGCTCAACGCCACCCGCTCGGAGACGAAGTTCCGGGTGTCGCGGTCCACCTCGCGCTGGTACTCCACTCGCACCTCTGTGCGGGCGGCGCGCCAGGCCGCGTCGGCGCCCGCCACGAGCTGGCGCTTGCGGGGCTGGAAGTCGTCCAGCGGGCTCAGGGCCGGTGCCGTGACCGGCAAGGCCACCCCGCGGGCCAGGCCCCAACCCAGGTAGGCGTCGCCGGAGAGTCCGGTCGCGGGGTGCCGGGCGCTCAGCAGTCCCCCGTCGAATCCGGTGTAGCCCAACCGTCCCTGGACGACCTGGCGGCCGGCTCGGCCGGTGAGCCGGTCGTCGGTGTACTCCACGTACCCTTCCAGGAGCTGGAGCGCCGGGGCCGTTCCCGGCCAGACATCCGCGTTCCCCAGGTCGAGGCCGAGCCGGGCGGCGGCGTGAACGCTCAGGCCCCGGACGCCGAATCCCCAGGCGGCGAGATCGGTGCCGAGCACGAGGGGGGCGCCCCTCCGCTCCGCCCCGGGGCGGTAGAACTCGCAGAAGGCGGCGCCGGGCGCGCAGGTGACCGCGTGCCCGTCCGGGGTCTCCAGCCCGCCGGTCGGCCCGGTGACCACCCCCCCGACCGGAACGCTGTCCAGCCGGACACCGCGATAGGCAACGCTCTGGACCCGGCTGTCGAGGCGGAGCAGGTACTGCTGCCCTCCCGCGGGGGCCGGGGATCCGAGGGCGAGGGCCGCGGCCAGGAGCGCCGGCCGCCTCACCGGGTGCCTCCCGGAGTGAGCTCGCGCCTGAACTCGTCCGGTGCTCGGAGAAAATGGCAGGCGGTGCACTCCCTCGGCGCGTAATGGTCCTGGGCCTGATCGTGGCAGGCCAGGCAGAACGAGCGGGTCGGGACCAGGGTGGCGACCCGAGCGGGAGTGTGACAGCGGTCGCAGGCTGCGTGGGCTTCCGCCGGACGCTCGTGCGGTGCGGTGATGGCTTCCGTCCTGTGGCAATTGGCGCAGGCCCGGCCGGACGCGTGGTGATCCTGGTGGCACCCCTGGCAGGCCACGACGCTGTCGGCTGGTGCGAGGGAGACGGGCGCGGTGTGGCATTTTACGCAGGCGAGATCCGCATGCCTGTCATGCACGAACTCCACGGGGCGGACCCGGGCCGCGTGCTGCGGAACCCGCACGCTCACCTCGACCGAGGTCGGCGACCTCAACTCCGAGGCGGCATGGCAGGAGGCGCAATCGCTCCGGAGCGGAGCCTGGTGGTGGCAGATCTGGCAGCCGCGGGGCGGCTCGAAGGTGAGTCCGCCTTTCCCGCTGGGCGCGAAGTGGCAAGTAAGGCAGGCGAGTTTCTTGTGGGTGTCGTGGGCGAAGGTGTCGCGCGGGAGGGAGGGGAACGGCGCGCTCCAGCGCGCCGGTGGTCCATCGAGCGGCGGCCCGTCTCCCTTGGGCTTCTGGGGTCGCTGGTCCAGCGGCCCGCCGTCCTGCTCGAGCACTGGCGGCCGTTCCTCGGGTGGCGCCAGCGACTGGCGCAACGCCTTCAGCGTATCGAAGGGGAGCGGGGGCTCGAGGTGCGGCTGCCGCTGGCGTACCCGCTCGTGGCAGCCGGCGCAATCGCTCGCGTCCACCTGCGCCGCGTGGGGGGTGTGGCAGGTGAGGCATCGAGGGCCTGTCTTCCGGTGCTCCACGCCCACGTGGAAAGGTTCGTCCCGCCAGTCGGCGTGACATTTCGCCGTGGTGCAGCTCTGTCTGGCGTCCCCGGGCGTGGCCTGGGTATGGGGGTTGTGGCACATGCCGCAGGTGCCGCGGTGCGGATCCCGCGCGACATCGAAATCAGGCAGCCGGTCCTTCATTTCGTGGCAGGCGAAGCACTGCTGGACCGCCGGGCGGAGCGTCGCGACCGCCGAATCGTGGGTCGCAAGCAGCGGAACGGTGGCGACGAAGTCGTGGCAAGCCTGGCAGTGGAAGGTCTGGGCCTGGTCCGCCCGGGCCATCTTGCCCAGCACGATCCGGGTGTCGCCTTCCTTGTGACAGCCGGACTGCCCGCAGGTCTCGTTGACCGGCGGGAAGCGATGGGCGGTGCGGGCGTGACAGGTGAGGCACTCGATGGTCGGCCTGAGCGAATCCGACTCCAGGTGAGCGCGATGGCCCGCGGTGGCCGCGATGGCCTCCCAGGTCTCCCGGGCGGCGCCGCGCACATGGCATTGCTCGCAGATCTCGCGGGGGACCCTGGCGTGCTCCGGGATCGAATCGCCCCGAACCCCGGACATCCAGAAGACGAGCTTGACCGCCTCCTTCATCGGCTTGAGCGGGTGGCAGGCGTGGCAGCGCAGGGTGTCGTGCTTGCCTTCCAGCTTGGGGACCAGGGTGTAGCTCCCCGTGTCGGGCAGTACCCAGGCCTGGCCGCTCGGGACGAAGATGTGACAGCCGTTGCGATGAACTGGTAGCCGCCGTATCCGGCGCCGGCAACGGCGAGCACGAGCCCGAGGGCGCCGAGCCCCAGGGCTACCTTGATACCAGCGCTCCGGCTCCGGAGCCAGGCCGCGAGGGCGGCCCGGCGAGGCCAGGTCCACCGCAGGAGGAGCGCCACCGTGGTCAGGGCCAGGACCACCCCCCCCCACATGACGGCGGGCGAGCGCTGGAAGGCCCATTGGATGATGGGCGTCACCCAGTCCTGCGCAGGCGCCGGGTGGACGAGCGAATCAGCCTGGAGCGCGAGCGACGTCAGGGCTGGCCCTCGGAGGTTGACGGTATCCACGGACACCCCCGCCCCGAGCACGGGGTTCGGCCGGGGCGGGGGGAGCGGGCGGATATCGCCGGCTCGATCAACGCATGGCGCTCACCGACGCACTCATGATAGCGCGCTCCAGCGCCGGCGCCATCCGGAGCTGGCCGGTCCGGATCGCGCCCTGGATGCTGGCCAGAATGGGCGCGGGTGGAGCGGGGAGGAAACTGCCGTAGTTCGCCAGCAGGTCAGCGATCGAGGCCTGCAAGAGGGCCCGGTACAGGAACGGGTTGTGCACCCCGTGCGACCCGTCCGGATGGCTGGCCAGGGCCTCGCCCGTGAGCTGGGCGTTGAACAGCGCCCCCTTGGCCGGCGTCAGGATGGTGTTGTAGGGCGGATTGGTGAAGTCCAGGTCGTTCGGTGCGTTGAGTTTCACCTTGGCCAGGTAGCCGGTATCCGCGGGGTAGGCATCCAGGGTCCGGTTGCCGTTCAGGTCCACCCACAGGACGTCGAGGTAGCCATCCCGCTCGCTTCGGATCTGCGTGAGCCGCTGCACCGCGATCGCCTCCGTGCCGTGGCAGCCCGAGGCGGTGCAAGCCGCCCAGGACCGGCTGGGCTCGTCGTAGGCGCAGGCGTTGGTGAAGGTCGTGTCCACGACCGGCGGCGTCTTCTGCATCAGGCACGGCAGGGGACGGAAGCTGTGGCCGCTGAAGGTGATCGAGTTCCCCCCGGCATCCACCCCGGTCACCTTGTTCACGTGGCAACCGGCGCAGAGGCGCGGATTGGCGGTGGACCCGTGCGTGGTGAGAATGGCGCTGGTGTCGTACACCGTCCCGGGCGGGAAGTAGCCGGCGGTCCCGAACAGCACCGGCCCTTGCGCGCCGTGCGGGCCCCGGAAACCGCTGGGCGTCGGATCGCTCTCGCGGTTGTGGCACCGGGTGCAGAGGTTGTTCGCCAGGTCCGGATCGTCAATCGGGAAGCGGAGCTGTCCCTCTAGCGGCTGGCCGCCGGCGTCCTTGGCCGTGCCGTGCGGGTCGTGGCAGACCACGCAGTTCTGCGGCAGGAGCGTCGTGGTGTTCAGCTCCTTGTACACCGTGAGTACCCCGAAAGCCCGCAGGGCGCCCTTGGCCTCGTGGCACCGCTGGCAATTGGCGTTCCCCGCCGGGTAGGCGTTGAGCTGGCCGTGGCGGGACGCGAGCCATTCCTTGAGGTAATTGTGGTGCTTGGCCGGCGTATTGTCCGTGTGGCAGCCGCCGCATCCCGAGTTCACCACGGCCGCGGTGTCCGGCACCGCGGAGGTGGGGTAGATCTGGATGCTCGGGATCGGCCGGTTCGCGACCACCGTGGGGTTCTGGACGTGGTCGAAGCCGGGGCCGTGGCAGCTTTCGCACTGGACGTCGTGATAGGCGTTGCTCTTCACGGCGTCGTACCCCACGTTGGCCAGTTTCTGGTTGCCGCGCGAGTTGACGCTGTGACACCCCTCGCAGAAGGACTGCGCCGCCCCGCTGTTGACCAGGTCGGCCCAGGCGTTGGCATGCTTGGTCTGCACCCAGTCGGTCTGCTGGCCGACGTGGCAATTGCCGCAGGTGGTTTGCTTCTCCGCCACCTTGAAATAGCCGAGGAAGCCGCTGTTGGCGTCGGGCGGGGGATTGAACGGCGGGCGGTCGCGAAAGACCGTATCAGTGCAGGCGTTCAGAACGAAGGCGGCCCCGAACAGCGCCGCGAGAACCCGCACCGGCGACTTCGGGACGAACGTCGAGCGCATGGGCCAGACCCGCGAAAGGGGGACGACCCTATGTTACAGCCCCCGTATGATCCCGCAATGGGATTTCCGTAGAAATACGGTGAAATTTTCCTCAGAGTCGCCCGGAGCCTAACGCAGGTCCGGTGATCTTCATGATCGTCTCAGGCGGACCGCCGGTGGGGTCCGCTTCTTGCTTGCACCGCCAGCCTCGCCAGATCCTCTCGTTCCCGTTCCTCCAAGTGCCGCCGCACCCGCTCGATGCTGGCCCGCAGTCCGGGCGCCACCCGGCGCTCCAGCGCGTTGACCTGGCGGGTGGTCCGCGCCAGCGCCTCGGCGAGGCGGCGGAGCAGTTGGGCTTCGGGCGCGCTGAGGAGCAGGAGGGCCAGGAGCTCCTCGTAGGCATCCGCCGCGAGCGCCGTGGCGGCTCCGGTCGCGCCGGGCGGCGCGGCGCGGGCGGCGAGGGTTCGCTCCACCTGTGGCGGGGCT
>JBBIMQ010000099.1:0-7369 GCA_037444345.1 Gemmatimonadota bacterium
CCGTGAAACCAGCGCAGGTACTGCCGGGTGGGGCGAGCCATGAACGGGCCGACGTACTGCGCCAGGTAACGCGGGAAGTCCGTATGGAACGAGGTCACCAGAGGCACGCGCGCCCGGCGCGCCCACCGCCGCCCGAACAGCCCGAGCGGGCCCTCCGTGACGGCGTGGACTACCTGGGGCCGGAACTCCGCGAGCGCCCCGCCGAGGCCCTGGCCCCACGGCCAGGAGAGACGCACCTGGCGGTACCCCGGGCAGGGCATCGCACCCACTCGCACTACTCGGAGCTCCCCCGGGCTGGGAGCGCGGTATCGCGGCGCCAGCACGAGAACCTCGTGGCCGCGTTCCCGGAGCCCCTGCCACATGATTCCGACCACCGTTGCGACCCCGTTCACCTCGGGGTAGAAGGTGTCCGTGACGAGAGCGATGCGCATGCGATGAGAGTCCATTCCGCCGGTCGCGGTCCCGCGACAATGCCGTCACGGCCGTGACACGCCAGGCCGGTCCGGGCCGCGGCCGCCCTCCCCCGGTGTGCCAGCCCTGGAGCCTTGCGGTGACGGCCTGGTGACATGGCGCCGCCAGGTTGGAGCCGATGCTCGAACGAGGAGACCCGGTGCCCGGTCACCACCGCAAGATCGTTCTCGCCATCGCCGACGGCCTGAGGCCTGACGCGATCACGGAGCGCTCCATGCCCGCGCTGGCCTCGCTCATCGCCCAGGGTTGGAGCGCACCCAGGGCCACGACGGTTCGGCCCAGCACCACCATGGCGGCCCTGGGATCGCTCGCGACCGGGGTGGAACCCAGGGCTCACCGGCTCGTGGTCCCCGCCATGCGCCGGCTGCCCGCGCCCCGCGGGATCCGACCGCTGCCGGCCGCGCTCCGCCGGCTCGGCGTGCCGACCACGGTGATCGCCCCGCAGCTTTCGCCCCGAGCTCGCTGGCTCGCCGGAGCACTGCTTCGCCTCGCCGGCGTCTCCCGCACCCGGTTCGGGCCCACCGGCTCGGCCCGGCTGGGCGAGCTCGCCGCCCGCCACCTCGGGGGGAACAACCGCCGGGAGTTCGTCGTTCTGTACCTCAACGAGGCGGACCTCGCGGGCCACAGCTGGGGATGGATGAGTCCGGGCTACTTCCGCGCCCTGGCGGCGCTGGATCAGGCGATGGCGTCTCTGGCCCCGTTCGCCGGGGACCCGGAGACCCTGGTGATCGTGGCGGCGGACCACGGCGGGGGCGGGGTGCTCCCCCGAGAGCACGATCACCCCCATCCGGCTAACGACGCGATCCCCCTCGCCCTCCTGGGCGGCCAGGTGTCGCAAGGGGTGGCTAGTCTACCAGTTCGACTGCTGGACGTGCCCCCGACAGTGCTCCACGGGTTCGGTGGCACGCCCCCTGCTAGCTACCAGGGGCGGGTACTTCACGAAGCCTTTGTCAGGGAGACTGCATGGGTTTGACCAAGCGCGCGGCGGACCGCAAGGAAGTCGTCGGGCCCCCCACCCAATCAGTGCCGCGAGGCGTGGCGAGTCAGCTCGCTCTCCGCCTGGACTCGCACGAGGACGAGCTCTTTCGCGACCCCTTCGCGGACGGCCTGCCCAGCGCTCGCTGAGCCCCCGGCTCGCGGGCCGGCTCTCGCCGCGGCACCCCACCAGAGGTCCTGGCTCGACGCGAAGAAGCCAGTTCACCCGGCGTTACATCGGCGTTACGATCCGGACACCTCGGCGTGACCGCCTCGGGTGTTCGTTGGCTCGCGCTCCGGGGGTCCCGGTGGCGGGGCCTACGCCACGATTCGGTCACGAGGGTGTCTCGTGCGGCGTCCCTTCGTCGTCTTCGGGCTCGCAGCCGTGGCAGGCGGCCGCCCCGCGCTGGCGCAGGCCGGTTTCCCCAACATCCGACTCGCCGGGCGGTTGCAGGAACAGTTCTACTACTTCGACAACCACGATTACGCCGCCACGGTGGGCGCGGAGAGCAACTTCCTCCTCCGCCGGGCCCGCCTCGAGGCCCGGGGCCAGATCACCGAGCGGGTCACCATCTATATCATGCCCTCCTTCGAGGGGGGACGGTCCCTCTCGACCTCGACCACCTGCCAGCCGGTGGTGGTGAACGGCCCGCTCCCCGACACCGTCACGGTGAGTTGCGCCACGAGCGGGACGGGCGGCGTCCGGCTCCGCGACGCCTGGATCGAGGTCCAGCTCAACACCCCCGGAGCGCGGACCGGGCTCTTCCTCCGGGCGGGCCAGGAGAAACGGCCGTTCGGGCGCTACGAACTCACCTCCTCCAACAACCTCCCCTCGATCGAGCGAGGGGCGGGACGCGGGCTCGTCGCGAGCGCCCCCAACGATCTCTTCGTGAGCCAGCAATTCATGGCCCACGACGTGGGCGCCCACGCCCGCCTGGAACACCAGCTGGACGACACCCGCCGGCTGGTCGTGACGGCCGGCGTCTACAACGGGCGGGGCGAGAGCCTGAACGACAACAACAGCGCCAAGTCCTTCGGGCTGCGGGCCACCGCTGGACTCTGGCGGCGGCTCGACGTGGGCGCCGCCTTCTATTCGGCCGATGCCGTGGTGGCGGGCGACAGCTCGTTTCGCCACCACGCGTGGGAGGTGGATGGCCAGTGGGGCCGGCCGGGTGACGAGGGGCTCTATCTCGTGGCCGACTACGCGCAGGGGCAGGACGCGACCACCGCGAAGCACACGATGCGGGGCTTCACCGCCGTGGCGGCCTATCACATCCGGACCAAGAACCCCAAGGGCTGGCTCTACGCCATCGAGCCCGCGATCCGCTTCGATTACGCCGACCCGGACACCGAGGTCGGCGACAACGGCTCGATCCTCCTGACCGCGGTGGCCGGGGTGTACCTCTCGAGCCGGGCGCAGTTCCGGCTGGCCTACGAGCGGCAAGACTTCGAGGCCAGCGGCGCGCCCAGCATTGGCGGCCTTCGCACCGCCCTCACCATCAGCTTCTGATGCAGGATACCCACCCGGGACTCGGCCGTGACCCGATCGTGAAGCAGGACCGCGAGCGTGGTCGAAGGATGGCTGGCATTGATCCGGGAAGGGCGGAAGCGATCCGGGCCGGGAGGGCCGGGGGGAGGCGCGGGCTCCCGCCGCCGACCCCTCCCGGCCCCCACCGGTCACCCGGGTTCGACCCGATTACCAGAGGAGCGACACGATGATCGGCTGCACCCTCCGATGGGGCGTGCGTCTGGCCGCCCTCGCGCTCGCCGCCCACCCGGGTGCGGCGGCGGCGCAGCAGAAGCTCACCGGAGCCGGGGCAACGTTCCCGAATCCGATTTACACCAAGTGGTTCGACGCCTATCACAAGAAGACCGGCATCGAGATCAACTACCAGTCCATCGGCTCCGGCGGAGGTATCCGCCAGTTCACCGAGGGAACGGTGGACTTCGGCGCCTCGGACGCCCCCCTGACCGACGCTCAGGTCGCGGCGGTCCAGGGCAACGTCGTGCACGTCCCGACGGTGATCGGGGCCGTGGTCTTGACCTACAACCTTCCGGCGCTCCGGGGCACCCAGCTCAAGCTGGACGGCCAGACCATTGCGGACCTGTACCTGGGGCGGATCACCAAGTGGAACGATCGTCGGATTGCGTCGCTCAATCCGGGCGTGGCCCTGCCCGACCTCGATCTCGTGGTGGTGCACCGCTCCGACGGCTCGGGCACCACCTATGTCTTCACCGACTATCTCAGCAAGGTCTCCGCCGAGTGGCGGGAGAAGGTGGGGTACGCCACTTCGGTCAGCTGGCCGGCGGGCCTGGGGGGCAAGGGGAACGAGGGGGTGACCCAGCAGGTGAGGCAGGTCGAGGGCGCCATCGGGTATGTGGAACTGATCTACGCCGTCGCCAACCGCCTCCCCTACGCGCTGGTGCGGAACTCGGCCGGCAACTTCGTGGCACCCTCGCTCGAGTCGGCCACCGCGGCGGCGGCGAGCGCCCGACTCAAACCGGGCACCGATTTTCGAGTCTCCATCACCAACGCCCCGGGCCCCGCGACCTATCCGATCACCTCCTTCACCTGGATCCTGGTCCGCGCGGATGACAAGCACGCGGCCCGCGCCCGGCTGCTGCGGGATGTGCTCCTCTGGACGATCACGGACGAGGCCCAGGAGATGGCACGGGCACTCCACTACGCGCCGCTACCGGCCGAGGTCCGCGCGCTGGTCGCGGCCCGGGTCAAGAGTTTGAAGGCGGACGGCAAGCCGATCGCGACACGGTGACGGGGCGCAGAGCCCGGGGCGGCCCAGCCCCAGGTCATCGCGAGGGCTCGTGACCGGTCCGTTACAATCCCGTGACCGGTCCGGAGGGGAGCCGGGGCAAACTCCTGGCATGACCAACCCCGCCGCGGCGGCCCCGGCAGCGGCCGAGAGCCGCCCTCCGGCCCAGGCCCTCACTCTCCACGGCGGCGCCGGCGGTGACCGGGCGTTCAAACTGGCCCTGACGGGAGCCGCCCTGGCGATCCCGGCCCTGATGCTGTTCCTGGCCTGGGAGCTCTACCAGGGGGCGCGGCTTGCGATCGGCCGGTTCGGACTCGGGTTCGTCACGGGAAGCACCTGGGACCCGGTAGCGGAACGGTTCGGCGCCTTTCCCCTCATCGCGGGGACGCTCGTCAGTTCCTGCCTCGCGCTCCTCATCGCGGTACCGCTCTCGCTCGGGGTTGCGATCTTCCTGGTGGAGTTCGCGCCCCGGCAGCTCCGCCAGCCGGTGGCCTTCCTGGTCGAGCTTCTGGCCGCGATCCCGAGCGTGGTCTACGGGCTGTGGGGGATCTTCGTCCTGATTCCCTTCCTCCGCCAGGAGATCGCGCCCCTGCTCAAGCGCACGCTGGGGTTCCTGCCCTTCTTTCAGGGGCCGGTCTACGGCCCCTCGGTGCTCGCGGCGAGTCTCATCCTGGCGATCATGGTGATGCCGTACAGCATGGCCGTCGCTCGGGAGGTGCTGCTGGCGGTTCCGGCGAGCCAGCGGGAGGCGGCCCTGGCCCTGGGCGCCACCCGCTGGGAGGCCGTGACCAGCGCGATCCTGCCGTACGCCAAGTCGGGGATCGTGGGAGCGGTCATCCTGGGCCTGGGCCGGGCGCTGGGCGAGACCATGGCAGTCACCATGGTGATCGGCAATCGGAACCAGCTCTCCGCCTCGCTGTTCGCCCCCGGCTACACCATGGCGGCGGTGATCGCCAACGAGTTCACCGAAGCCACCACCGACCTTCACCTCTCGGCCCTGGCCTACGTGGCCCTTCTGCTCTTCCTGGTGACCGTGCTGGTGAATGCCGCCGCGCGGCTCTTGATCGCGCGGATGTCCCGGGGATTGCCCGCGGGCGGGAGGGGGATGTGAACTGGCGCAGGCTGCGGCGGGCCAAGAGCGCCGCCATGGTGGGGCTCATGCTGCTGGCCGTGGCGGCGGCCGTGCTCCCCCTCGGCCTGATTCTGTTCGACCTCGTGCTCAAGGGCGCGAGCAGTCTCTCGCTCGACTTCTTTACCCAACTCCCGGTCCCCGCCGGCGAGGCGGGCGGCGGGGTGAAGCATGCGATTCTCGGTACCCTGATCCTCGTGGGGGTGGCGGCGTTGCTCGGCCTCCCCCTCGGGATCGGCGCGGGACTCTACTGCGCCGAGTACGCCGGCACTCGCCTCGCGGCCGCGTGCCGGTTTCTGGCGGACGTGATGAACGGGACTCCCTCGATCGTGGTGGGCGTCTTCGCCTGGACCCTGATCGTGGCACGGCAGCAGCACTTTTCCGCCCTGGCGGGCAGCGCCGCGCTTGCCATGCTGCTCGTTCCCATGGTCCTGCGGACGACGGAAGAGCTCGTCAAGCTGGTACCGCATTCGCTGCGCGAGGCAGCGCTCGCCCTGGGTTACCCGCGCTGGCGCACCAGCCTCGCGATCGTGCTGCGCACCGCGCTGCCCGGCATCGTCACCGGCGGGCTGGTCGCGATCGCGCGGATCGCGGGGGAGACGGCCCCGCTTCTGTTCACCGCCCTCGGCAGCCAGTTTCTGAGCTTCGACCTCGACCGGCCGATGGCGGCCCTGCCCCTGGTGGTCTTCACTTACGCCACCGGTCCCTACGAGGCCTGGCATCGCCTGGCCTGGGCCGCGGCGCTGGTGCTGATCCTGGTCGTGCTGCTGTTGAGCCTTGCCGCCCGTCTCGCCACGCGGCGGCGATTCCAGCTGAATGCCTGACGAACCGATTCGCCTCGCCACCGAGAAACTCACCGCTATGTACGGCAAGGTCACGGCGGTGAAGGGAGTCACCCTCGGCTTCGCGGCCAACCGGATCCACGCGCTGATCGGCCCCTCGGGCTGCGGGAAGTCCACCTTCCTGCGCACCCTGAACCGCATGCACGAGCTTTCCGAGGGAGGCTGGATCACGGGGCGGGTCCTGCTGGACGGCGAGGACGTGTACGCCCCCTGGGTGAACCCCAGGCAGCTCCGCCGCCGGATCGGCATGGTGTTCCAGAAACCCACCCCGTTTCCCACCATGTCCATCTACGACAACGTGGCCGCCGGGCTCCGCGTCAACGGCCGGATCACCCGGGGCGAGATGGACGCCGTGGTCGAGGACGCGTTGCGGCGGGTGGCGCTCTGGGACGAGGTGAAGGACCGCCTGCACGGGAGCGCCCTGGCGCTTTCCGGCGGCCAGCAGCAGCGGCTCTGCCTCGCGCGAACGATCGCCCCCCGGCCCGAGGTGCTCTTGCTGGACGAGCCCACCGCCTCGCTCGATCCGGCTGGCACCCAGCGGATCGAGGAGTTGCTTTTCGAACTCAAGCAGGACTTCACCATCGTGATCGTGACCCACAACATGCAGCAGGCGGCCCGGGTCTCCGACACCACGACGTTCTTCTACCTGGGGACGATGGTCGAGACCGGCCCCACCCGGCAGATCTTCACCCGGCCGGCCAGCGAACAGACCGAGGCCTACCTCACCGGGCGGTTCGGATGAGCCTCCACGCCGCCGAGCAGCCCTTCCCTGCCCCGGGGCCCCCGGGCGTCCCTCTCCGCACCACCCTGGCGCCCCGGCCCGAAATCCGGGCGGCCCGGCTGCCGGCCGCCGCTGCGTTCGAGATCCGCCAGTTCGGCTTCGCCTACGGCGAGCACCAGGTGCTCCGGAACCTGACGTTCGACGTTCCGCGCCGGTCGGTCACGGCCATCATCGGCCCCTCGGGCTGCGGCAAGTCCACCTTCCTCCGCGCGCTCAATCGGCTGCATGACCTCGTCCCCGGGCACCGCTACTTCGGCGACCTCCGGTTCGAGGGCGAATCCATCTTTCGCCCCGGGCTGGATCTGGTAGCGCTCCGCCAGCGGATCGGCATGGTGTTCCAGCGGCCCAATCCGTTCCCCAAGTCCATCTTCGACAACGTGGCCTACGGCCCGGCGCTCAA
>JBBIMQ010000099.1:7379-8917 GCA_037444345.1 Gemmatimonadota bacterium
GGCCCGCCGCGACCTGCCCGACCTGGTGGAGAAGTGCCTGCGCCAGGCGGCGCTCTGGGAGGAGGTGCGCGACCGGCTGGACGCGCCCGGCACCAGCCTCTCCGGCGGCCAGCAACAGCGCCTCTGCATCGCGCGGGCGCTCGGCAACCAGCCGGAAGTGCTGCTCATGGACGAGCCGTGCTCGGCGCTCGACCCCGTCGCGACCCAGCGGATCGAGGAGCTGATCGTGGAGCTCAAGCGGGACTACACCATCGTCATCGTGACCCACAACATGCAGCAGGCGGCCCGGGTGTCGGACTGGACCGGATTCTTCGACCAGGGCGAGCTGGTGGAGTTCGCCGAGACCGAGAAGATCTTCACCGCACCGGCAGAGGAGCGGACGGAAGCCTACATTACGGGGAGATTCGGATGAGCCTGGACTTGCACCGGCACTTCCACGACGAGCTCAACGAGGTCAAGGTTCGCCTGCTCACCATGTCGGGCGAGGCCGAGGCGGCCCTCGGGCTCGCGGTGGAAGCGCTGCTCGAGCGCGACGCCGAGAAGGCCCGGGAGGTGATCCGCGGGGACCGAGTGATTGACGCGATGGAGATGGAAATCGAGGAGAGCTGCATCGGCCTGCTCGCCCTCCAGCAGCCCCTGGCACGGGACCTCCGCATGCTCACCTCGGCACTCAAGATCGCCAATGACCTGGAGCGGGTGGGAGACCACGCGGTGAACATCGCGCAATCCGCCGAACGCCTGGCTCAGTCCCGGCCGATCGCGCCGGAGCCCGAGATCGTTGAGATGGCCCGGCTGGCCCGCGACATGCTCTCCGACGCCCTGGAGGCGTTCATCCGCAGCGACGCGGTGGCCGCCCGGGAAGTCTGCCTCCGGGACGACAAGGTGGACACCCTCCACCGGTCGGTGTTCCGGATTCTCCTCACGCACATGATGGAGGACCCCCACATGATCGGGGCCGGGATGGAGCTGTTCCTGGTGAGCCGGAACCTCGAGCGGGTCGCGGACCTGGCCACCAACATCGCCGAGGACGTGGTGTTCCTGGTGGAAGGAAAGTCCATCAAGCACCATGCGGAGGACCGGGGCGAGCCGCGAGGCTCCGCCAGCCCGAGCCTGACGTGACCGTTCACCCCCTGCCGGAAGCGCGCGAGCGCCTCGCCGCCATTGACGTGGGGTCCAACTCCATCCGCCTGCTGGTCGCCGACTACGGGCTGGCGTCCGGCCTGACGGTGGTGGACGAGGTCAAGGAACAGCCCCGGCTCGCCACCGGGGTCGCGCAAACCGGCCGGCTCGATCCGGGGGCGGTCGAACGCGCCCTCGCCGCCCTCCGGCGGATGAAGGCGGTTTGCGAGCGGCGGGGGGTGAGCCGCATCGGTGCGGTCGCCACCGCGGCCCTACGCGAAGCGGCTGACGGCCCCGCCTTCGCGGACCGGGTCCGGCGCGAGATCGGGATTCCGCTCCAGATCATTGACGCCGAAGCCGAGGCGGCACTCTCCTACCGGTCCGTGGCTCACCACTTCCCGCTGGCCAGCGGCCGCACC
>JBBIMQ010000100.1:0-6629 GCA_037444345.1 Gemmatimonadota bacterium
GAGGAAAAAGCGCCCGAAGCGCTTCTCGCTGGCCGCGGGAGAACGGGTTTCGAGCATTCGAACCTATCCAGGGGCGGCGGGGACGTTTCGGGCCCGCGCGCGGGGCGCCGGGCGCCGGAATATACACTGGCGCTTCGCGGAACGGTTCAGGCCGCCGGAAGCACGAGCGGGAGCAGCCCCTCGAGGCCGGGACCATCCAGCACCACCGGGGCGCGGGAGACGACCGGCGGGCGGCGCACAACCCCGGCAAAGGCCACGAAGAGATCCACTGCCGGTTGCGCCTCGAGGTCTGTGATACCGTCCCCCACCAGCATGACCGGGCGGGAAAGCTGGTCTCGAGCGCGCTCGATCCACTGGCGCTTGCCGCCGGACCGAGTGAGAGGCGAGGCGGTGTCGAAGCCGCGATATTTTCCTTGCGCGTCGAAGATGAGCTCGACGGCGGCGACCTGGCGCTCGGGCACCTGGAGGTGACGAGCCAGGCGACGCACCGCGGGTGCGAGGCCGGAACTGACGATCCAGACCGCGACCCCCGCTCGCTGGAGCTCCCGCACCACCCGTTCGGCCCCGGGAACCAGCCGCTCGATGTAGCGCGCACCGAGGTGTTCCACCGCGGCGCGGTCGGGGCGTACCAACTCGAGCCGCCGGGCGTAGACGTCCTCCAGTGGGAGTGCGCCGTCCATGGCCAGCGCTGTCAGGCGCCTGATTTCCTCCCGGTGGGCCGTGGCCAGCTCTTCGATGCCCTCCAAGGCGGAGAGCGTCGAGTCGCAGTCGAAGATCACGGTGCGGAAGCGCAGCACGGATCGGTCCGCCCGGCGGGAGACGCCGGTGTAGGGTGATCGAGCTCGAGCCGGCGCAGGGGGCCGTGGAGTCGCTGGCGAACCCGGCGCAGCAGGAACGCGGCGACGAGCACCAGCCCGATCACCAGACCCCACCAGAGGCCCTGGGGCCCGAGTTTCGCCCCGAAGCCGAGTCCGAGGCTCACCGGCAGCCCGATGAGCCAGAAGCCGAGCAGGTTGATGGCCATCGGGGTCCGGGTGTCGCCGAGGCCGCGGAGGATGCCAATGGACGTCACCTGGATCCCGTCGAAGACCTGGAAGACGCCCGCGATAGGTATCAGGGTGGCGGCGATCCGGTGCGCGGAGGCGACGTCGGTATACAGCCCGGCCAGCGCGTGCGGGAGGAGCAGGAAAGTGACGGCCGTGGCGCTCATGAACCCGATAGCACAGACCATGGCAGCCGCCGCCGAGCGGCGGGCGGCATCGGGATCTTCCCGGCCGACCGCATGCCCCACGAGCACGGCGGCGGCGGCCGAGAGTCCCAGGGGCACCATGAACGTCACCGAGGCCAGGTTGAGCGCGATCTGGTGCCCGGCCATCTGCTCGGTGCCGAGCAGGCCCATGAGCACACCGACCAGCGCGAAGACGCCGTACTCGAGCTGGTGCTGGACCCCGATCGGGGCCCCGAGCAGAAACAGGCGGCGGAGGGGTCCGGGCTCCAGGGCGTCGCGGCGGAGCGGGCGGAGGTGGGGGGCGAGCAGCGGCCAGCCGAGCCACAGCAGCACGCCGGCGAGAACCAGGCGGCTCACCACCGTGGCCCAGGCTGCTCCGCGGGCGCCGAGGGCCGGGAAACCCAGGTGTCCGAAGATCAGGACCCAGTTAAGCAGCACGTTGATCAGATTGGCCACCACGACCGTGATCAGGACGGGGCGCACCCGTCCCATGGCTTGCAGGCTCTGACGGAGCACGATGAAGGCGTAGAAGCCGAGCGTGCCGGGAATGGAGATGCGGGCGTAGGCGCCCGCCTGGGGGATGACCTCGGCCGGCTGACGGAGCAAGGCAAGCACCGCCGGAGCGGGAGCGAGCAGAAGGGCGGCGGGGAGGCACAGCAGGGCGGCGAGCGCGAGCCCGCGCTGGACCCCCCGGGCGACGCCGTGGCGGTCCCCTGCTCCCACGGCCTGGGCGACCACCGGGTCGAGCGCCATGAGCGTGCCCATGCCGAAGATGGTGGCCCCGAAAAAGTAGAGATTGCCGAGTGCCACGGCGGCGAGTGCGGTGGCCGAGACGTGCCCCACCATGATGGTGTCGGCCACCCCCATCGCCATGAGCCCGACCTGGACGGTGGTGACCGGCAGGGCGAGCGCGAGCAGTTCGCGAAGTTCCGGCGGCTTCGGCCGGGAAAGCCCGAGGAGCATGGTCACCAGGTATGAGTGGCCGGTGAGGGGAGCGCGCCCGGGAGGATTCGAACCTCCGACCCACAGCTTAGAAGGCTGTTGCTCTATCCAGCTGAGCTACGGGCGCGGGTCGAGGGAATATAGTCCTCCGATGCGTCCGATGAGGTGCCCAGGTGCGGGTGGGACCCACCGCCGCGGGCTCGGCGGCTAGAAACTCGCCTGCACCCCCACCCGCACCCGGCGCCCCGGGCCGGTGAAGTGCTGAAGGCCGCGGGCCACGTCGTAGTACGCGTCCGCCGCGCAGGTCTGTTCGGCGACAGTGAAAATCGCGTCGCCGTTGCCGAAACGCCGCCCGGTCTGGATGAGATACAGGCAGTTGGGCGGGCTGGGGCCGCCGCCCTGGCGAGTCCAGCCACCGCAGCCGGCCCGCGGATCGGAAAGGCCCCCGAAGCTGAGGTCCACGCTGCTATCCGGTAGCAGCCGCCCGTTTCGCTGGGCCTCGGCTGCGAAGCCGTCCCGTGCTACCAGCCGGGCAATGGTTCGCTCGGTCGGATTCGAAACCTTGGCATTCACCGAGAAGACCCGGATGACGTTCCGAAAGTCGAAGGCGTTTCGGGAATCCACGAAGATCCCGAGTTGCGAGCCACCGATCCGGAATCCCTTGACCAGTCGGAGCTCCAGGGTCCTGCGGGCCGGCAACCCATCCGTTCCCGCGGTGGGCGGGGAGGCTCATCGCATCAGGTCCGAGGCGACGCTCGCGTTGCCGACATCGAAGGCCGGGCACTCGAGGTAGGTCACGCCGGTGGTCAGCCGTGCGACCACCCCCAGACTGACGTCGCGGAGCAAACCACCGGGGCCCGGCCAGCTGCCTGGCACAGTCAGCAGGAGGACGCCGCCGAAGGCGTGCGCCGGGCTCACGAACTCCTGGACGCTGTCCACCCCGGCGAACGAACAGGATGGCCAGGCCTGACCCCAGGCCCCGAGCCCCTGGCGGAGCCGCAGATCCAGCCCGGTGGTGGACGCCTTCCGGCCGTTCCGGTGCATGACAACGTTCACGTTCTGGTTTCTCAACGGATCGAACAGCCGCACAGGTTGCGTCCGGATCAGGCCGCGGTCGCTTCGAGTCCATACCGTGGCCTCGACCACCGTCCCCGACGGAAACCGGTGAGGCACCCCCAGCTCGGCCAGCGTGGCGCGCTTGAAATCGAGATCGGTGCCATAGGGCTGCAGGATGCTGGTGACGGCGAGATCGGTGTTGATCCCTTGCAGTGCGAGCGCGAAGTCTGGCATCTGCGCCATCGCCCCCACCCCGGCGTGGAGGCTGGTTCGCCGGTCCAACCGGTAGACCGCAAACAGGCGGGGACTCAGTCGGGTATGGCTCCGGCCGGCGACGAACCGCGCGGTGGGGTCCGCCGGGTCGAACCCGGGCATGCTGAAGATTCGGGGGAAGCCGCGGGGACGGATGGCGTTGGTCCGGAAGTGATCGAGGCGTACCCCAACCTCGAGGCTCCCCGCCCCCAGGTGCGGTTCGGCGAAGGCCATCCAGCGGCGCGGGTTCACAAGATAGACATCCGCGCCGAACTGGCTGGTGAGTGGAGAGCTGCAGAGTCGAGATCATAGTGGGTGAACTCTCCACCAGCTCTCAGGGATGCGCCGCGCCCCAGCCGAGTCGTCGCGGCCAGCTTTCCTACCCAGCGGTTTTCGCGGTAGAGCTCGAGCAGGCCCACGGGCCCGCCTGAATGGTGAAGCCCTGGATGCCGCAGGCGTTGTTGCGGTAGGCATCAACGAGCGCATACTGGGAGGGGTTGCTCAGATCGTAAGGCGAGCGGCGGCCCGTGTCGAGCCGGAAGTTCCGGATCAGAGTGCCGTCCACCGGGAAGGTTGGCGAAGTTGAACCGGAACTCGAGGGGTGCGAGCGGCGAACCTGCCGGCTCTCCCGGTGGCCAGGGCCTCGATCCGATGCAGATCGAGGCCGCCCTCGCGCCCGAAGACGGCGTCGGTGCCGTAGCACACCCGGGCGGTCCAGCCGGAGGGGCCCAATGGCCTGTCCCAGAGGTCGAAGGTCCGGGCGCGGAGCACCCCGCTCAGGCCCCCACTCCACTCGAGCGACCTGACCCCCGGCTCCACGCCGAGGGAGTCGAGCCCGGTCACCCCCGGTCCAATCCCGGCGCCGGCGGCGCCGGGGTAACTCCCACCGAGCAGAGGTGGCTCGAGGCCCCGGCGCCCGGGGGCGACGGGCACGCCGTCGAGGTACGCGTTCAGGGCGCCGGGGGCGCCGCCGCGCAGGATGAGATTTCTGTCGGCTGTGGTGGCGACCCCGGGCTCCAAGGAGAGGAGATCCGCCACCCGATCCA
Source organism: Gemmatimonadota bacterium (assembly GCA_037444345.1). Taxonomy (GTDB): domain Bacteria; phylum Gemmatimonadota; class Gemmatimonadetes; order Gemmatimonadales; family GWC2-71-9; genus JADJOM01. The sequence continues at coordinate 4,525 of JBBIMQ010000100.1, forward strand.
GCGGGAGGTTCCAGAGGAGGCTCTCGGCCGGGGTCTGCTGCGCGGCGAGCGCGGGCCACGGGATGAGCAGGACGGTGAGAAGAGGGCCCGCGGCGGGTGCGGGGCCGGGACCGGCGAGGCGGCTCGCGAGGCTGGGCCCATGGAAGGTGCCGCTCGGCTGACCGAGCCAATCGGGGCGCCGGGATTCGAACCCGGGGCCTCCTGCTCCCAAAGCAGGCGCGCTACCGGACTGCGCCACGCCCCGCGAGGCGGAAGTTACGCCCTGACAGCGCCGGCCGGAAGGCGGGCACGCTCGAGGCCGTGCGCGGGGGCCGCGCCTGGGAGGCCTGGCGAGGAGGTGCGCTTCACGCTGTCAGGCCGACCACGGGCCGCAGCACCGCCAAGGGCTGAAGGCCGCGCGGGCGACGTCGTAGTAAGCGTCCGCCTCCGCCACCGCCGTCGGGGTTAGGGTTCGGATCGCAGGTCGCCATTGGGCGGACTTGCTGGGGCCACGCCCAACGCATGGCTCCTCGTTGGTGGCGCCTTCGCTCGTGGGGGCAAGTTGGACGGGAGACTGGGGACTCCTCTCAAGCCCGGCAATGATCTCCCGGGCTCGAGGAGCGTCCTCATCATTCACGATCCAGACGGTGAATGCCTCTGGGAGAACGCCCCCGAGGGTGCGTCCGGAGACATAGGATGGGATGCCAGAGGCGGACAGGGCGAGCTGCAGGCCTTCAGCCTGTCCGAGGAGCGATGCACGTAGTACCTGGAGCATGAGACTGCATCCTGAGCGGCAGCGCCGAGGGGGCATAGGGGCCGCGAGCACTGTGCATGCAAGAAAAAGCAGTTCGCGGCCTACCGAATCGGTACCGGCACCACGCCGCCTCCGACTTGGGGGAGGTCCACGACCGCATCCACGCCGGCCGCGACACAGATCGGCGAGCGATCTGCTCGAGGCCCAGCATGGCGGTGTTCTGTCCCTGGATCGTGCCGGCCAGGCCGATCGCCAACCTGCCGGCTCTCCCGGCGGCCAGGGTCTCGACCCGAAAAGGAGCCTTGCTCGGCTCGAGACCCTGGTTGACCTCCTGATCGAGGATCGGTCGCCGGCGCCTGCGACTTCGGTCCGGAGCCGGAAGTTCGCACCGGACTGGGTGTCCGACTGCTCCCCCTGGCGGCTGCAGTACGGGGCCCGCCCTCCCGCACCTGCTGTCAGCAGGTCGGGCGGCCGGGGCGGCGACGCCCGGCAGAACCCGTGAGCTTTGGTGTCGGCCCCCTTGCCAAGGCTCGAAACGGCAGGATATCGTGGCGCGAAGCCTCTGGGGAGGGGTTCCATGAGCCTCGGGTGTCGCGTGGTCCTGACTTTGCTAGCCGGGCTCGCGGTCATGGCCCGGGTCGAGGCGCAGGCGTACCGAGCCCAGGTGGCGGCCAGTCAGCCGGCCAAGTACGAGCCGCCTGCCTGCGGCCTCAAGGCGGGCCACTTCCTGGTGAGCGGGGCCGCGACCAAGCTCAGCGTCGCCGCCGGGTCGGACAACCCGGCCAACCGGGAGCGGCTGCTTCGAGAGGGGGAGCAGGTTCTGGTCGAGGCGATCACGAGCAAGGATCAGGCGAAGAATCCCGCGGCCTGGTACTTCCTCGGGCGGATCGCGCTGTACCGGGGCGATCCGGCCCAGGCTGACAGCGCGCTCGCTCGGGCTGAAACCCTGGCGCCCCAGTGCGCCGACGAGATCCGCGGCTTCCGGCGTGCGGCGTGGGGAGCGCTGATCGGGGCCGGGGGCGTCTACACCACGGACAATCACGCTGATTCCGCGCTCGTCGCCTATCATCTCGCGGCCCGAATGCTGCCCGGGGAGCCCGAGCCCTGGTACTGGATCGGGGTCGCTCAGGAGGGCGCCGAGCGGTCCGACAGCGCCATCGCCGCCTACAATACCGCGGCGGCGCTCGCCCCCCGCTCGCGGGAAAAAGGCGAAAAGTTCGAGCGCCTGGCCCTGGCGCGTCTGGGCCCTCTGCTCATGCGTGCCGAGCGGGTGGACAGCGGCCGGGTGGTGTACGAAAAGCTCGTCACCCTGCTGGGCCAGACCGGCGACACGGCGGCGCGCAACCTGGTGGCGCCGGCCGAGCTGTCGGTG
>JBBIMQ010000100.1:6639-8093 GCA_037444345.1 Gemmatimonadota bacterium
CTGGCGGCACTCACGCTGGCGCGAAGCCTCTACCAGGCCAAGCGGTACACCGAGGCGATCCCGGCTTTCCGCCGCTACCTGGGCTGGCGGCCCGCCGACCAATCGGCGCGACAGTATGTGGCCGGGGCGTTTCAGGCGCTGGGGCAGCCGGACAGCGCGCAGGCCGCGCTCGGGGAGCGGGCCATCGCTCCCCCCGCCCGGACCGGGGCCGACTCCCTGAGTGCGGCGGTGCTCATCAATCGGGGGGTGGCCAAATACCAGGCCAAGGATTTCCAGGGGGCGGCGGCGGAGTTTCGCCAGGCGGTCGAGCGCGAGCCCTACCACCGCCTGGCGCTCGCCAATCTGGGCTATACCTACAACGAGCTCAAGGACGGCGCCCGGCTCCTGGAGGTGGCAAACCAGTTGCTGGAGAAGGAACCGTACAACGAAACAGCGCTCCGCTTCGCCGTCCAGGCGTACGTCCTGCTCCAGGATCGTGCCAAGGGTCTGGAAGCGGTAAAACGGCTCGATGCCGCCCCCATCGCCGTGGACAGTCTCCGCCTGGAGCCGCGGCCGGGCGGTCTCAGGCTGAGCGGGTCGTTGCGCGGTCGCTCGGCCACGCCGCAACCGTTCACGTTGGTGTTCGAGCTGCTGGACACCTCGGGGGCCGTCGTTGGCACCGCGGAGCAGGCCGTGCCCTCGCTCTTCCCCGAGGTGAGGCAACCATTTGCCATCGCGGTCTCGGCTGCCGGTGCGGTGGATTGGAGGTATCGGAAGAAGTAGGTCAACCCGCCTGGACCAGGAGCCACCCCCCCCAGGCCGCCAGCCCGAGCCCCGCCGCTCGCGCGATCCAGGCTCCGCCCGGGAGCACCCGCTCTCCGAGCGCGAGCAGGGCGAGGCCGGTGATCCAGGCCAGGTTCATGACCCCACCGGCGAAGAGGAGGGCCATGACCAGCCAGCAGCAGCCCAGGCAATACAGGCCGTGCCGGAGCCCCATGCGGAACGCGCCCGCGGTACCCTCCCGCCAGTGGGCGGTCACGAACCCGAGCGGCGACCTGCAATGCGCCAGACAGGCCTGCTTGATCGGGAGCCACTGGTAGATGCCGGCGGCGAGCAAGAGCAATCCGGCCGCGCCGGGCGAGAGGAGCCGCATCTCCGGCGAGAGCGCCGCCATGCGGTGAAGCCACCACTGAGTGGCCGCAGCCGCCGCGCTGAACGCACCCCAGACCGTGAGGTAGCCGAGCAGGAGGACGGCGGTCGGGGGCACGGGGCTGGTGGAGGTGCGGCGGCGGCGGAAGGTGGCGTAGAGGAGCAGGGTCGGCGTGGCTCCCGGGAGCATCATGGCGGTCATCATGACCGCCCACATCAGGAGGAGCCAGCGGAGCTGGCCAGGGCCCCAGGCGGCGGGATCTGGCATGACCATCTCCGGCATCGCCCCGTGGCCTCTCTGGCGGGGCATCGCCGTCGCGCCCCCG
>JBBIMQ010000100.1:8103-8831 GCA_037444345.1 Gemmatimonadota bacterium
AGGATGGCCAGCGCCAGGCCGACCACCAGGCGGTCGCGCCGCAGCAGCGCGGCCAGCGGTTCCTCGCCCCGATCCGGCGCGGAGCCGCCTACCGCTGGTTGGTCCAGTTCGCCACGGCGTAGCACGCGTAGCGTCCCTCGTGGTGGAAGCTCAGACCCCCGTAGTTCACCCGCATGGCGGCCGTGGTGCAGACGCTCCCGTCGTCCCAGAAGAATCCGCCCTTCGGATACACGATGTGCACATCCTTCTCTTCGCCGCTCACCGGATCCTTCACGGGCCGGTGCTCGACCTCGAGGATACCGGGGATTCGGAAGGCGGACCGGGTCCCGTTCACGGTCATTTCGATCGGCTTCAGGATCGGTCCGGCCAACTTCTCGACCGTTCCGGCCAGCGCCTCCCATGGCATCCCCCCTGCCTTGCCTGACAGGATCGTCATGAGGGCCTCGACCTGAGGGGCCGCGGTTCGTTCGTCCACGAAGCACGCCACCTCCCCGCGGCCCTCGTGGATCGCGCCCGGATACTTGCAAGCGATGGCGAAGGTCACCCCTGCCATCGGCGTGTCGCCGAACTGGCCGCTGATCACCCGGTAGCCGATGAGGAACTGGCAGAAGCCCGGCAGCGGCCCGATCCCGAACTGGCAACCACAGGCGACGTCGCAGTTACAGCACTCGATCTGATGCAGTTTGAGGCGGTATGGCGTCCCGGCGCGGGGTTCGGTTCTCGAAGCG
>JBBIMQ010000101.1:0-8798 GCA_037444345.1 Gemmatimonadota bacterium
AGGCGGGCCTGCGCCTCCGCCAGCCGGGCCCGCTGCCCGCTCAGCGCGGCGGGGAGGTCGGTCTGGGTGAGGAGTGCCAGCGTGTCGCCGGCCTGTACGCTATCCCCTTCCTCTACCCTCACCTCGACCAGCCGCGCCGCCGCCGGGGGCGCCAGATCCACCTCGGGAACCTCCAGGGATCCATGGCCCTCGAGTTCGTTCGCCGCGCCGCCACAGCCGGCCCAGAGGAACGCGCCTAACAGCGCCGTCCACGAGGACGGTCTCATGCCTGACTCCTTTCCCTGGTGCGCGGGACCCTCGCCTCGAGCGCGGCCACCGCGAACTCCCCGGCATGCGCCGCGAAGGCGTCAGTCACCTCGGCCGGCGGCCCGCCCGCCCCGTAGCCCAGGAGGCCGCCGACCAGCGGGCGAGCCAGGGCGAGGTAGGCCACCTGCGCCACGGCGGACAGGGCGGCGAAGCGGGGCTCGAGGTCGCGCCGAAAGCAGCCCTCCCGCTGGCCTCGCTCGATCACCTCGCACAGCCGCGCGAACGGGGCGGCGAGGATCGGCACCAGCCCCTCCGCATGGCGGCCTCCATGTTCCACCAGCTCTCGCACGATGAGACGAGGGGCCAGTGGGTGGGCGAGCAGAAACGCGGCCTGGTGTCGCACCACCTCACGGACGCCGTCCTCGGGAGTGTCGGCCTCGAGGAGCATGGCGCTGGCCCGGGTGACCAGCGTGTCCACCAGGCGGCGCAACACCTCGCGGTAAAGCGTCTCCTTGTCGGCGAAGTAATAGTAGAGCAGGGCCGAGTTGATCCCGGCCCGGGCCGCGATCTGCTTGATCGTGGTGGCCCGCAACCCCTGGCGGGCGAAGAGCTCTTCGGCGGCGTCGAGGATGGCCGCCCGGGTGGCGAGGGAACCGGCAGGCATGAGTCGGAGCAGAGTTTTCGGAACTGGGGTGGCTTCCCGGGCGACCTCCAATTAATCACCCAATTAAGTGCTGGCAAGGTGGGGTCCGGCACGGGCGGGTGGTTGGTTTGGCTTGAAGTAGGGATGTAAGCGGGCTAGGTTATTAGGCTTATGTTCGAGCAACTCTCCGCCCAGCTCAGCGCCACACTCCGGAAACTCACCGGGCGGGGCGTTCTCACGGAGGACGCGGTTCGCGACGGACTCCGGGAGATCCGGCGCGTGTTGCTCGAGGCCGACGTGAGCTTCGAGCTCACCCGGCAGTTCCTCGAGCGGGTGGAGCAGAAGGCCATCGGGACCGAGCTCCTCCGGTCGGTCCGGCCCGGCGACCAGCTGGTGAAGATCGTCTACGACGAGCTGGTGGCCCTGCTGGGCGAGAAGCAGGCGCCGCTCGCCTTCGCCACGGTGCCGCCCACGGTGGTGTTGCTGGTCGGGCTTCAGGGCTCGGGCAAGACGACCACGGCGGGCAAGCTCGCCCGACGGCTCAAGCTGGAGCAGAAGGCCCCGTTCCTGGTGGCCGCGGACGTGTACCGGCCTGCGGCCGTGGAGCAGCTGGTGACTCTGGCACGCCAGGTGGAGGTCGGGGTCCATGCCGAGCCCGACAGCACCGACGTCCTCGGGATCGTGCAGCGGGGCCTGGCGGCGGCGAACAAGGCCCGGGCCCGCACGGTGCTCGTGGACACGGCCGGCCGGCTCCAGATAGACGAGGAGATGATGGCCGAGCTCCGGGCCCTCAAGGAGGCGGTGCGGCCGCAGGAAATCCTCCTCGTCGCTGACGGCATGACGGGGCAGGATGCGGTGCGGATCGCCAGCGGCTTCCACCAGGCGCTCGGCCTCACCGGTGTGATCCTGACCAAGATGGACGGCGATGCGCGAGGGGGTGCTGCGCTTTCCATCTACGGCGTGACCGGGGCGCCCATCAAATACCTGGGCACCGGGGAGAAGCTGGACGCGCTGGAGCCCTTCCGCCCCGAGCGGCTGGCCGGGCGGATTCTCCAGAAGGGCGATGTCCTCACCCTGGTGGAGCAGGCCCAGCAGGCGGTGGACCGGGCGGAGGCGGAGCGGCTGGCCCGCAAGGCGGTCTCGCGCAAGGGGCTCGATCTGAGCGACTTCCTCGCCGCCATGCGGCAGATGCAGAAGCTCGGCCCCATGAAACAGGTGCTGGGCCTCTTGCCCGGGGTGAACCCGGCCGCGCTGCAGGCCGCCAACCTGGACGAGAAACGGTTGCGCCACGTCGAGGCGATCGTGCTCTCCATGACACCCCGGGAGCGGGCCGATCCGGACATCATCAACGGGTCGCGGCGGCTCAGGATCGCCAGGGGCTCGGGCCGCCCGGTGCAGGAGATCAACCAGTTGCTGAATCAGTTCAAGCAGATGCAGAAGCTCATGAAGTCGGCCGGGAAGCCCGGGGTGTTGGGCTCCATGATGAAACTGCCCTTCGGCAAGGGCTTCGGACAGTGAGAGAGGGCTAGGCAGTCATGGCAACGCGTATTCGACTCCGCCGGATGGGGCGGAAGGGAATCCCGCTCTACCGGATCGTGGTCTCGGACCGGGCATCGCCACGGGACGGTCGGTTCGTGGCGACACTCGGGTCCTACGACCCCCGCGCCCCGAAGGCGGAGGACAAGGTGCAGCTCGACGCCGAGCAGGCCCGGGCCTGGCTGGCGCGGGGAGCCACCCCCAGCGAGACCGTCAAGGCGATCCTCCGCAAGGCGGGCGTCCTGGGGTGATGGAACCGGCGGGCGGCCGCCACCTGGTGGTGGGACGCCTCCGCAAGCCGCACGGGCTCAAGGGGGAGTGCGCGGTTTTCCCGCTCACCGACCGCCCAGACACGGTGTTCGCGGCGGGCCGGCGGCTGGTACGGATGGAGCTGGGCGGGGCCCTGCTGGGCGAGGCGATCGAGGTGGAGCGGAGCCGGGCCTATCACCGCGAGTGGTTGCTCAAGTTCCGCGGGATCGAGTCGCGGGGCGAGCTTGAAGGGTGGCGCGGCCAGTTTCTGGCGGCAGCGGTCGAGGACCTGCCCCCGCCGACCGAGGGCGAGGTGTATCTGCACGAGCTGGCTGGCTTCGCGGTGTGGGACGTGGCCGGCACGGCGCTCGGGGTGGTGAGCGAGGTCTACGAGCTTCCCGCCGGGCTCACCCTCGAGGTGCAGGGACCCCGGCGAGAGTTCCTCCTGCCGTTCCGGCGGGAGTTCGTGCGGGAGGTGGACCGGGCGGGGCGGCGGCTGGTGGTGGCGGTGCCGGAGGGGCTGGTGGAGCCGTGAGCGAGGGAGCCGGTTCCGAGACCGGGCCGGCCGCCGCGGGGGCCGGGTCGCCTGGGCTCGTGATCAACGTGGTGACGCTGTTCCCCGAGGTCCTGGCTCCCTACCTGGCCGCGAGCATTCCCGGGCGTGCCGCGGCGGCGGGGCGGGTGGCGTACCGGCTGGTGCAGCTTCGCGACTTCACGCACGACCGGCACCGGACGGTGGACGATTACCCCTACGGGGGTGGCCCGGGCATGGTGCTCAAGCCCGAGCCCTTCTTCGAGGCAGTGGACTCGCTGGAGGAGGCCGATCGGGCGGGCCCCATCGTCCTCCTGTCGGCGCGGGGCCGGCGGTTCGAGCACCGGGATGCCTTGCGGTTCTCGCGGGGGCCGCGGCTCACGCTGCTCTGCGGCCACTACAAGGACGTGGACCAGCGGGTGGCGGAGGGGCTCGCCACCGAGGAGCTGTCGCTCGGGGACTTCGTCCTGAGCGGTGGCGAGCCGGCGGCGCTCTGCGTGATTGACGCGGTGGTGCGGCTGGTGCCCGGGGTGCTGGGCGACCAGGAATCGGCGAGCGGCGACTCGTATTACGACGGCGGGCTCTTGAGCCCGCCCAGCTATACCCGGCCCCCGGAGTATCGGGGGATGCGGGTGCCGGAGGTGCTGCTCTCCGGCCATCACGCCGAGATCGCGGCGTGGCGCCGGGCCCAGGCCGAGCGCCTGACGGCCGAACGGCGGCCGGACCTCTGGAAGCGGTATCAGGACGAACACGAGCCGGGGCGCTGAGCCCCACGTGCGGAGAGCGAACCATGGAGCGAATGGCTGAGATCACTCGGGAAGGGCTCCGGACCGACATCCCCGGCTTCGAACCGGGCGATACCATCCGGGTGATGGTCCGGGTCCGGGAAGGGGACAAGGAGCGACTGCAGGCCTTTGAAGGGCTCTGCATGGGCAAGCGCGGCGCCGGGATCAACGAGACCTTCCGGGTCCGGAAGGTCTCGGCCGGCGTCGGGGTGGAGCGGGTCTTCCCGCTGCACAGCCCCAGCCTGGCCTCGATCGAGCTGGTGCGCAAGGGCCGGGTGCGGCGGGCCAAGCTCTACTACCTGCGCAAGGTGAGCGGCAAGGCCGCCCGGATTCGCGAGAAGCGGGAGTCCGAGAAGAAGGGGGAGTAACGCCGGTGCCCGCGCGGGGGGCGCCTTCCCTGCGCTACGAGCGCGCCGTCTGGGCCGAGCCCGCCCTGCTGGTCGGGGTGGACGAGGCGGGCCGCGGCCCCCTGGCCGGTCCGGTGGTGGCCGCGGCCGTGGTGTTTCCGCCGGGCTCGCGATTGGTGCGCGGAGTGCGCGACAGCAAGACGCTCACCCCGCTCCAGCGGGGAGCCCTGGTGCCCCGGATCCGGGCCCGGGCCTGCTACATCGGTCTCGGGGCCGCCTCGGCCCGCGAGATTGACCGCCTGAACATCCGGCTCGCCACGATCCTCGCCATGCGGCGGGCCATCGCCCGGGTGACTGCCGGCGCCGGCCGGGACGGGGTGCCGGCCCTGCGGATCGTGGTGGACGGGCTCCCGCTCCCCGAGCTGGGCTACCGGCACCAGGCGGTGGTGGATGGGGATGCCCGCTGCTTCTCCATCGCGGCGGCGGGGATCCTCGCCAAGGAGGTTCGCGATCGGTTGATGCGCCGCCTCGCGGCGCGCTACCCCGCCTACGGCTGGGATACCAACGCCGGCTACGCGACACCCGCGCACTGCGAGGCGATTGCCGCGCGAGGTCCCACGCCTCATCACCGGCGCTCGTTCGCCCCGGTCGTCCAGCTCCCGCTCTTCTGACGGCCGGCGCCGGGCGCTGCTACGGCAAGAGCCACCCCGCCACCTCCTTCACCGCCTCCGCGGCCGGAGTCGGGTCGGCGAGGTGCGGGACGGAGACGATCGTGACATTGGGGGCGAGCCGGGCCAGCGCGGTCGCGTTGGTGCGCGAACTCTCGTCAGGCTCGGGCGGTTGCTTGAGCACCACCCCCAGCACGGGGAGCTTCTCGGCCTGGAGCGCCCCCAGGGTGAGCAGGGTCTGGCTGATGCTCCCCCGCTTGTCCGCCGCCACCACGACCACCCGGGCCTCGAGGCTGTGGGCCAGGTCGAGCGCGTTGTCCTCCCAGGTGAGCGGGCTCAGCACCCCGCCGGTCCCCTCGACCAGGAGCAAGGTGTCCGGCGCCTGGAAGCTCCGGATCCGCGCCACCACGTCCTCGTAGTCGAGCGCGATCCCGGCCTGCTCCGCCGCGAGCGGCGGTGCCATCGCGCCCGGCAGCCGGACCAGGGCCCGGCTGGGACTGGCCTGACCCGTGGCCTGGGCCAGGCGATAGCCGTCTTCATCGTCGCTCGGCGGCTCGCTGCACCGGGTCTCGAACGGCTTCACGGCAATTACCCGCTGGCCGAGTTCTCGCAAGGCACGGGCGAGAGCGCAGGTGACCCAGGTCTTGCCCACCCCCGTGTCGGTGCCGACGATCAGCGTGGGTGGTGGGGAAGGCGGGGGTGGAGGGGGTTCTTCTCGGACTTGGCTGGACCGCGATCGCCGAGGACCCGAGACGCGCTTGGGGGCGCCGGGTGTGGTCATCGCGTTCTCCTCGACAGAACGGGATCCGCCGAGCCGGGCGGCTCGGCGGGCCGGAATGGAGGCGCGAGCCCACCCCGCCTCCAGCCCGCGGGATGGCCATTTTGCTGGATGAGCCCGGGATCACGCAAGGGGCCGGGGCGGGCGACCCGAGGCCGCCCCGCTCCGGCTCCCCCCGCACCGCGCGCCCTGGCCCGGGGCGTCAGTCGGCCGCCGGGGGGTGCGTCAGCAAGATCTGCCGGATCGCGCGGATCCGGGCGGCGAAGTCGAGCGGCGTCAAATCGTGGACCTCGTCGTCGGCGCCGGTGAGGGCGGCATAGGTGGCCGCCCCGGCGTCTCCCCGGGAATCCGCCAAGCGGAGCGTGGTCTTGCGGATCAGGCGCAACTCCTTGATGCGCGCCACGGGAATCCGCGCCAGCGTGTCCGCCTGACGATACACCAGGTCGCCGGCCTCGAGCCGGACGATGCGAATGTCCCAGATGTAGTCGCCTTGCTCGGTCTGGATCTGCCAGCGGTCAGGGTCCGGCCCCTGGGCCAAGGCGGGAGCCAGAACCAGGGCCAGGATGGCGAGCGTGAGTCCTACGAATCGTTGCATGGCACCTCCCCGGCGCGCGCGGCGCCTCCGGGCGGATCGAGCCGGACCGGGCGCCCTCGCGCGCCCGCTCCCCTTCTCCCAACGGGCCGGGGCTCGCTCCGGTTCCGAGGCAAGGTAGCAGGGGTGTCCTCGCCCCCGCACTTCATGTAGGTTCCCCCCGGGCGCCCGTGGTGTCAATGGTAGCACAACGGACTTTTAATCCGTCAGGTAGAGGTTCGAATCCTCTCGGGCGCACTGCGTCCCCCTCTTCCAGTCTCGGCCCGATCGGCGGCCCTCTTGAGGGACTCCCGCGGCCCCTACCGCGCGGCGGCGCCGCTGGCGATTTTCCTCCGTTCTTCCCGACCGACCTGCCAGAATCCCGAGGAATGCCGTGACCCTTATCTATCTCGACGGCCAGTGGTACGACCGCGACAATGCCAAGATCTCGGTCTTCGATCATGGCCTCCTGTACGGCGACGGGGTCTTCGAGGGGATGCGGGTCTATGAGGGCCGCACCTTCAAGCTCCGCGAGCACCTCGACCGGCTCTACGACTCGGCCAAGGCCATCCTCCTCACCATCCCCATGTCGCGCGAGGAAATGGCCCGCGTGACGGAGGAGGGGGTCCGCCGCGCCGGGCTCCGGGAAGGCTATCTCCGCCACGTGGTGACCCGCGGGGTGGGCGATCTCGGGCTCGATCCGCGCAAGTGTCCCCGGCCCAGCGTGATCATCATCTTCGACGACATCGCCATCTGGCCCCCCGAGCGATACGAGCAGGGGCTCAATGTGGTCACCGCCGGGACCCCGATACCGCATCGCGAGTCGCTGTCGCCGCGGGTGAAATCCCTCAACTACCTCTGCCATATCCTGGCCAAGGTGGAGGGGATCAACGCGGGCGCCGACGAGGTGTTGATGCTGGACAGCGCGGGCTACGTGTCGGAAGCCTCGGGGATGAACCTCTTCATCTACAAGCGGGACGTGCTCTACACCCCGGCCGTCTACTCGGGCATCCTCCGCGGCATCACCCGGGACGTGGTGATCGAGATCGCCACGGAAGCGGGCTATCGGGTGCAGGAGACCGTGCTCAACCGGTACGACGTGTACACCGCCGACGAGGCGTTCTTCACCGGGACCGCGGCCGAGATCGCGCCGATCCGGATGCTGGACGGCCGCGTCATCGGCTCGGGGAAGGCTGGCCCGGTGACCCGCGACCTCATGGCGCGCTTCCGCACCTACGTGCGCCAGTCGCCCTGACGCGCCCCCCGGCGGGGGCCCGAGGGCCCGGCTCACTGCCCGGATTCCAGCGATAATCGCCGCTTCCCTGCCGGCGCGGGCCCGAGGCCGGGCGGGGCCGCCGGCCCACGGCGTTCCGCCCCGGCCAAACCGCCCGGCGTTCCGCGGCGTATTCGGGGAACACCGGAACGGGGCCTCCATGCCTGAAGCATTCGATCTCATCGTGATCGGCGGTGGTACGGCCGGGCTCGTGACCGCGGCGGGGGCGTCCTACCTCGGCGCCCGCGCCGCGCTGATCGAACGGAGCCGGCTGGGCGGCGACTGTCTCTGGACCGGGTGCGTGCCGAGCAAGGCGCTGATCGCGAGCGCGCACGCCGCCCGGATCCGGAGCCACAGCGAGGCGCTGGGTCTTTCCGGCGGTCTCGAGGCGGCCGGGGACTTCGCCGCCGTGATGGCCTCGATGCGCGAGGCGCAGGCCCTGGCCGGGCGGCCGGACGATCCCGAGCGGTTTCGCCGGCTGGGCGTCGAGGTGGTCTTCGGGGAGGCGGAGTTCGTCTCGGGCGATACCGTCCGAGCCGGGGAGCGCCTGCTCCGGGCTCGCCGCATCGTCATCGCTACGGGATCGCGCCCTGGGGTCCCGCCCATTCCGGGGCTGCAGGAGGCGGGTTTCCTCACCCACGAGACGGTGTTCGATCTCACCGCGGCGCCGGCCTCGGTGGCCCTGATCGGCGGGGGTCCCATCGGCGTCGAGTTCGCCCAGATCTTCCGGCGGCTGGGCGTGCCCGTCACCCTCCTCGAGGCGCTGCCCAGGGTCCTGCCCCGGGACGACCCCGACGCGTCCGAGGTTGTGAGGCAGGTGCTGGAGGCTGAAGGGGTCGCCGTCCATACCGGTGCGACCATTCGCCGGATCGAGGCGGCCCCGGGCGGAAGGACGATCATCTGGCGGGACGGCGAGGGCAGGGAGCGGCGCGTCACGGTGGAGACGGTCCTGGTGGCCGCCGGCCGGCTGCCTCGCACCGAGCACCTGGGCCTCGACTGTATCGGCGTGGCGGTCGAGCGCGGCGCGATCCGGGTGGACTCGGCGCTCCGCACCACCCGGCCCGGCGTGTGGGCGGCGGGCGACGTGACCGGCGGGCCGCAATTCACCCACGTGGCCGACTACCAGGCCCGCCTGGTGGTGCGGAACGCCCTGGTGCCGGGGCCGCGGGC
>JBBIMQ010000102.1:0-3454 GCA_037444345.1 Gemmatimonadota bacterium
TGGCCGCATCCGATCCCTCACCCTGCTCTCGGCCATCGGCGCCGTGGAGTACGAGCTACTGGGCGACCACCGGCTCAATCACCTGATTCCCGGCCTTCAACTGGCCGGCTTCTGGCTGTTGCGCGAGGCCGTGCCGCACTTCGGAGCCCTCGACGGTGGGTTCCTCACCCTCGAATACGCCCGGAACTTCTACGACTCGGACCAGCGGCCGCTTCGCCGGATCATGGAGCGGCTGACCTTGCCGGTGCTGATCCTTCATGGCGCCCGCGACCCGCTGGTCTCTCCCGCAGCGGCCCGGGAGCATCACCGGATCATTCCGCAGAGCGAGGTCAGGATGAACCTGGGCGATCACTTCGCGGTGTTTCAGCGCCCTGACCTCGTCGCCGAGCCGCTCGCCGACTTTCTGCTTCGGGTCGAGCGAGGCGCGGCGCGAACCCGGGCGACGGCCGACCCGGAGCGGCGTGCCGCCGCGGCCCGGCCGTTCGATCCCCGGCAGGTTCCGCGGCTGAGCGGCTTCGCGCTGGTCGCGGTGGGCTTCCTCCTCGCCGCCGCCACGCTCGCGAGCGAGGACCTCGCCTGCATCGCCGCGGGTCTCATGGTGGCCCGCGGGACCATCGGCTTCCTGCCCGCCGCCGCCGCCTGCTTCGCGGGGATTTACCTCGGCGACCTCCTGCTTTTTTTCGCCGGCCGCTGGCTGGGGCGCCGGATGGCGGGCCGGGCACCGCTCCGCTGGGTCGTGAGTGCGGCGGAGATCGAGCGCAGCGCGCAGTGGCTTTCCCGCAAGGGCGCGGGCCTGGTGTTGCTGTCCCGGTTCCTCCCGGGCACCCGGCTGCCGACCTATTTCACCGCCGGCCTGCTGCGCGCCTCGGTGCCGGCCTTCGCGGGCTATTTCTTCCTGGCCAGCCTCCTGTGGACCCCGGCGCTGGTCGGCCTCGCCGCGGCCTACGGCGAGGCTGCCCTGACGCTGGTCCGCGGGCTCCGCGATCAGCTCTTGCCCTACCTGCTGGTCGCAGGAGCCGGCCTTTTCCTGCTCACCAAGCTGCTCCTGCCGCTCTGCTCCTGGCGGGGGCGGAGACTGTTCCTCGCGGCGTGGCGGCGGTGGACCCGCTGGGAATACTGGCCCCGCTGGCTGTTCTACCCGCCGGTGGTGGCCTACATCCTGTGGCTCGGGCTCAAACACCGGAGCCTCACGCTCTTTACCGCAGCCAACCCCGCGATCCCGGGGGGCGGGCTCGTGGGCGAGTCCAAGGCCGCGATCCTGCGCGGGCTCGACCGCGGCGATGGGCTGGTGGCGAGATTCGAGGTGATCCCCGCCTGGATTGCCCCGGAAGATCGAGCCGGGCAGGCCCTCGATTTCAAGCGGAGACACGGGCTCGACTGGCCGCTCGTGCTGAAGCCGGATGTCGGGGAGCGCGGCTCGGGGGTGGCGATCATCCCGGGCGAGGTGGAACTGCGGGCCTATCTGGCCGCGGCCTCCTCCGACACGATCATCCAGGAGTACGCGCCGGGGCAGGAGTTCGGGGTCTTTTACTACCGCATGCCGGGGGACGGGGCGGGCCGGATCTTCTCCATCACGGAAAAGCGATTCCCCGCTGTGGTGGGAGACGGGCGACGCAGCCTGGAGGAACTGATCCTCGCAGACGAGCGCGCCGTGGCGATGGCGCCCTACCTGCTGCGGCTCCACGCCCGGCGACTGGCCTGGATCCCGGCGGCCGGGGAGCGAGTGCCGCTGGTCGAGCTGGGAACTCACTGCCGGGGAGCAGCGTTCTACGACGGCGGCTGGGTCTGGACCGCGGAGCTGGAAGCGGCGATTGACCGGCTGAGCCAGGGCTACGACGGGTTCTGGATCGGGCGCTATGACATCCGGGCGCCCAGCCTCGAGGCCTTTTGCGCGGGCCGCCAGTTCAAGGTGGTCGAGCTCAACGGCGTGGGGGCGGAGGCCACCCACATCTACGACCCTCGCACTCCGCTCGGCACCGCTTACCGGACGCTGTTTGCGCAGTGGCGCCTGCTCTTCGAGATCGCCGCCCGGAACACCCGGGGCGGCGCTCGACCCGCATCACCAGGCCAGTTGCTCCGGCTGGTGGCGGCGCACCGGCGAGCGACCCGCTCGCACCCGAACCCCTGACGACCCGGAGGATACCATGCTCGAGACGCCCGCACCGGAGCTGCCCCGGAACCTCATGATCGTGAGCTGGGCCGCCCAGATCGTGGCGGCGGTGATCCTGGGCCAGACGCTCTACTTCAAGTTCACCGGCGCCCCCGAGTCGGTCTATATCTTTTCGACTCTTGGCGTGGAACCCTGGGGGAGGTTCGCCACCGGGCTGCTGGAGCTGATCACCGCCATCCTGCTCCTCATCCCCGCCACCGCGGCGATCGGCGCCGTGCTCGCCCTCGGCCTCATGACCGGGGCAATCCTCTCTCACCTGGTCAAGCTCGGGATCTCGGTCCAGGGGGACGGGGGACTCCTGTTCGGTCTGGCGATCACCGTGTTTCTCTGCGCCCTGACCGTGGCGCTGATCCGGCGGGCCCAGCTTCCGGTGGTGGGCCGATTCTTCTGACGGCTCGAGGCGGCCGGCGGCCACCTCGGAGCCCGTCGCCCCGTCGGGGATCCACCGGAAAACCCGTTCGGCGGGCGGAAGAGCGGAACGGCGGTGCGGGAGGCCGGCCCTAGTCCGGCACCCAGAACCCCTCCGGACAGGCACGCCTGACAAATGCCTCGCCCGACGGCGTGAACGGGCGCCGCCAGGCGAAGGACGAGACCGGCTGCTCCACCTGGCGCGCTGCCACCTCCAGCAGGCGCATCGCCAGCCCTCGCCCCTGCTCGGCCGGCAGGGTCCAGATGATCTCCACGGTCCAGGACGGCAGGGGAGCGACCGGGTGCGCAGGCCGCCGCTCGGCGTCCCAGTCGTCCCACGACCACCAGCCCCAGCGGGTCCGGGGCCGGAGCACCGCGAGTCCGACGGCAACCCCGCCCCGCCGCGCGATGAAGATCCGGGTGTCGGGGCTCCGGTCCTCCACGGTGTAGGCAGGGGTACGGAACGGCGTGTCCCGCATGGCGCGAACCGCCACCTGCTCGGCGAGCTGGCGCTGCGGCTCCGGCGAGGCGTTGCTCACGAGCAGGACCTCGGTGCCGTCCCAGCGCGCTATGACCTGCTCGCCTGGGAGCTCGGGCAACGGCACGCTGTCGGTGCGTTCGGCGGAAGGCGCAACCATGATGTCTGTTAAGGTATACCGGCCGCGATACCGGTGCGAGAGACCCGGCAGGCCCGTTACCTTGCCCCCATGCTCCTCATGGATCGCGAGAACCTCCTCGTCCCCGGCTACTCCCACGTCCTGTCCAGCACCAACAGCCTCGCCGAACTCGAGGCCTTACGCCGCCGGGTCGGCGCGCCGCCTCAGGCCCTGGACCTCCGCGGAAGCCGGCCCCACCTCGACCTCAAGCTGGAGCCGC
>JBBIMQ010000102.1:3464-8708 GCA_037444345.1 Gemmatimonadota bacterium
ACCAGCCGTGCCCTGCTCCGGGCCTGTCGCGCCCACCAGGCCCGCCCGGGGTCTCGCTCGCGCCGAAGCACCTGATTCGAACGCGGGTTCGCCCCGGTGTTCGCCTTCCTCCACGACCTGTGGCTCCTGCTCTACACCCGGAGGACCGGTGCGCCCGCCAACCGCTTGCTGCCCAAGGGGTTCGAGCCCAATGGCCCGGGCGCGATTGGTGCACGGGGCCAGGGCGGATCCAGCTTGGACCCCTGTTCCCCCACACCCCGAGGCGTCCGCACAATGAGGAACCCCTGACGAACTGCCGTCCCCTGCTGGCGGCGGCAGCCCTGCTCGCCGTCCTGGCCTGCGCCCCCAGCCAGAACGCTGGCCCGACCTCAGCAGTGACCGGCGCGGCCAACGTGGTCGTCTCGCAACCCGGCGACGGGCAGCCCGACCATGAGGAGTTCGAGATCTGCAAGTTCGGATCGAGTGCCACCTTCGACTTCTCCGTTCACGACCTCACGACCGGCGGCACGACCACCGGCCAGGTGACCCTGGCGGACGGCGACTGCACGGTGATCGCCCTGTTCGGCGGGAAGGGCGCGGATGTCACCGTGACCGAGCAGGTACCGACTGGCTTCACGCTGGACCGGGTGGATGTGACCACCATCAACAACGGCGTCATCTCGGGCCCCACCTCGGTGAGCGGCCCGACCGTCACCGGGCATATCCAGGGGAGCGCGGGCGGCGGGCTCCAGGGCGTGCTGGCCGAGTTCTTCAACTCGCGCGAGGGCGGAGGCGAGGGCTGCACGCCGGGCTACTGGAAGCAGCCGCAGCACTTCGACAGCTGGCCGGCGCCGTACACCCCGAGCACCCAGTTCTCCGCGGTGTTCGAGAACGCCTTCCCCGGTATGACGCTGCTGCAGGTGCTCTCGCAAGGCGGCGGCGGGCTCAACGCCCTGGGCCGGCACACGGTGGCCGCGCTGCTCAACGCGGGCGCGGTGAGCTACAACCTGAGCCCGAGCGACGTGATCAACGCGTTCAACGCCGTGTTCCCCGGCACCAAGACGCAGTACAACCAGCAGAAGGACGTCTTCGAGGGCTTCAACGAACAGGGCTGCCCGCTCAACTGAGCGCCGCCAGCCCTCTGGCAAAGAGCCCGGGCCCGCACGCCCGGGCTCTTTGCGTTAGGAGCCGCTGCGCGCCGGAAGCGAGCGCCGCGGTGCGGGGGCGCGGGGTTCCAGAATCCAGGTTGCGCTCCGGCGGAGCCAGGGGCAGAGGGGCGAGTGCCTCGCAGGACACCTGGCGGAAGCCCGCGCCGTAACCCGCGCCCCGGCTTCACGGGCTGGGCCGCCTGCGCTCCAGGACCCCTCGCTGTTCTTCGAGGACGATCCGGAGCGGGATGCCCGGGTCGAGCCGGGCCGCGGCCTCGCGGTCCACCACCCGGAGAATGTCGCCCCGCACCGGCACGGCCTCGCCCCGGCGGAACCGGACCTCGCCGGCGAACGCGTTGCCCGGCTCCGGTGGCACCGCGTCGCCCAGATCGAATCGGATTCCCCGCTCCGAGAGGTCCAGGACCTCGAAGCTCACGCCCTGCACCACCAGGCGGGGGCGGAGAGCGGGCGGGTACACGATGCGGTAGTGCTCGCGCTGGTGGGTCCAGGTCATGGGTGGCCGCCCTACCAGAGCAAGCCGCTGGCCGGCCGGCGCCCGCTCGGAGCCGGGGAGAGCGGCACCCCGCCCCGCAGCCGTGCTGCGATCTGATTGCCGGCAGTCCGCAAAACACGCCCCTCCACGGCAATGGCGTAGTCGGGGGCGAGGCGGACCACCCCGCGCAGAATCTCGCCGATCGTGAGCTCGGTCGAGGCGGCCTGGAACCGGATCCCGCGAGGGGACAGATCCAGGATCGGAAAGATCTTTCCGCCCGCTTCCAGGGTGGGCTGGGGCCCTTGGGCAAAAGCGACGCGGGGCTCGGCGCGACGGTGGGCGGTCGTCATGACCTCAGCAGGATGCGAGAGAGCTGGCGTTGCGCTCGCTGATCATATGCCGTGCCGCGGGCGAAACGTCAAGCAGCTCGAGCCGGGCGACGGCGGCCTCCGGCAGCCGGAGTGGTTGCCCCGTCCCGAAGACGAAGCGCTCCGGCCCCATGGTCTCGAGCACCTGGGCCAGGTGATCCTCGGGCGGACCCCAGCTCCAGGCCAGGTCCCACCAGATCCGGGCCGCCTCCTCGGGCGTGGATCCGAAGTGAACCTCCTCGACGAAACTCCGGTCCGCATGAGTGACGAGCAGGCGGACCTCGGGGTGGCAGCGCACCAGCGCGCGGACCGCCGCGGCCGGAAGCTCCGGGGCCACATCGTTGGGATGGCGCTGGCGCTGATCCTCCAGCCGGACAGCGAGGAGGAGGGGGATCCCGCGCTCGCCGAGCGCCTGGACCAGGTGGCGCATCTCGGGGCCGGCCGGAGCCAGGGCATAGCAGCCGGGATCGGCTCTGACCGCTGGCACCCGCCGCGCCAAAGCCTCATTGAGGACCCGCTCCCAGCCCGGGAGGCCGGGGTGTACGGCCGGGACGGGGCGGAACCTCCCCTCGCGGCTGGCCACCTGGTACAGCCAGGCATTCCCCTCGGTGGGATCGCGCCAGTAAAGGCTCGGCAGGTGGGACACCCAGGCCTCCCGGATCCCAGCCCGGTCCATCGCCGCCAGAACTGCCTCCGGGCCAGTGCCCGGCACCCGGCGGAACGGGTACCCCCCCAGGAACGCGTTCACGTCAATCACGCGAACGCCTCCGGCGGGAAAATCCGGAACGCGTTCCGCCAGCGCACCCGTTCCAGGTCCTCCGGCGCCAGGATCCGCTCCAGGTAGCGAAGCTTCGCCCAGCCGGTGTCCATCGTGAGATCGGTTCCCCAGAGCAGGCGATCCACCCCGACGGCCGCGAGGCTGGCCTCGAGCATTCCGCCGTCCACCCCGCTCCCCGAGAGGTCCAGGTAGACGTTCGGAACATCCTGGAGCGCGTGGAGTGAGTGGAGCCAGTCGCCCCCCCCCGCCACGTGGGCGAGGATGAACCGGACCTCGGGATGCCGCGCCGCCAGCCGGCCCAGCTCGACCGCATCCGACGCCTCCTGGCCCGGCCAGTCGCGCCGCCGGTGCTGCCAGATGTGATGCAGCACCGGCACGCCGCGCTCACGGGCCAGCGCGCAGACCGGGTCCAGCAAGGGGTCGTCGGCCCGGCGGCTCGCCGCGAGCTTGATCCCGATCATGCCGGCATCCAGGCAGCGCCGGATCTCGGCCCGGGCGTGGTCGGGATAGTTCGGGTTCACCGCCACGTAGCCCCGGATGCGATCCGGGTAGGCTTGCTGGAGCGCGAGCAACCGGTCGTTCCCGTAGGAGAGATCCTCCGGAGAGGGGAAGTAGGTCGGGGAGGTGAGGCCCCAGCTTCCCAGGACCGACGCCACATGCCAGGTGATGCCGATGCGCTCCCCCGCCCGCAGCCGGCTCTGGTTGCGCTGCTGCCAGTCGACGCGGGGGGTGCGGTCGTGGTAGAAGTGGGCGTGAACATCCACCAGCACGGCTCGCTAGCTCCTCACTGCCTGGCAGGCCGCCTCGAGCTGCTCGAGCGAGGCATCCACGATCGCCTCGCTGTGCGCCAGGGAGACGAAGTTGTAGCTCGAGCGCTTGAACAGGATTCCCCGCGCGGCGGCCTGGCGGGCCACCGCGGCGCCCAGCTCCTCGGATCGAAACACCAGGTAACACATCTCGGGTACGCCCCGGGCCTCCACCGCGATCTCCGGATGCCGCCTCGCGATCTCCGAGAGGCCGGCGAGCCACCGGGCACCCAGGGCGGCGAGGCGGGCCGGCACCTGCTCCCGGACGGTGACCTGGATCGCCGCCAGCGCCGCCGCCAGGGCGACGGTTTCGGTGGCCAGGGTCGAGCTGATCCAGGTGCGAGAGGCGACCTCCATGACCTCCGCCGCTCCGCCCACGGCGGCCAGGGGGAAGCCGTTGGCCAGCGCCTTGCCGAGTACGACGAGATCGGGCCGCACCCCGTAGCGCTCCGCCGCGCCGCCCACCGCGAGGCGGAACGCCGTCTTGATCTCGTCGAACACCAGAACGGCGCCGCTGCGGCGCGATTCCTCGCGCAACATGGCCAGCCAGGCGGGAGACGGCTCGGCCTCGATGACCGGTTCCACCACCACGGCGGCGAGACGGTCGCCGACCAGTCGGATCAAGGACCGCCCCCGGTCCACGTCGTTGAACGGGAGTTCCTCCGACAGGGTCGAGATGACCGGCGGGACACCGGGGACCTCGGGGCTCTGGCACCAATCGAGCCAGCCGTGGTAGCCGCACCGGAGCACGACCTCGCGGCGGGTGTAGGTTCGCGCGATGCGAACGGCAGCCGCAACCGCCTCGGCTCCCGTCTTGAGGAACCGCACCCGTTCCATCCAGGGCATCACCTCGGCCAGCCGCTCGGCGAGCGCCGCTTCGGCGGGAGGTGGCAAGGGGCCGACCACGCCCGCTGCAATCGCCTCGGCGGCGGCGCGGTTGACCTCCGGGTGCCCGTACCCGAGCGACACCGCGCCCAACGCCATGAAATAATCGGTGTAGGCCCGGCCCTGTTCGTCCCACACCGTACAGCCGGCGGCGCGGACCACCCGGACGGGAAGCGCCCCGGGGTCCTGCAACCCGAAGATCGCCTCGGGTCGCTTGCTGGCCGTGGAAGTGAAACCGGGGATCCTCATTCCAGCACCACCCGGCCGAACCGATCCGGCGCCTGGCGGTCCCCTCGCAGGTAGACCCACCCTCCCCCCCCCGACCAGACCAGCTGGCCAGCGCGCCGCACCCGGCCCGGGCGCATCTCGTTGACGAGGAGATCGAACCCGATCGCCCGCCCGTGGTGGGGCGGGGGCCAGCCGGGCGGGGCGATCGCGAAGGTGACCCGGTAGCCCTCGGGGGTGGGGCGCCAGGCTCCCCGCACCCAGTCGCTCCGGCCGGCGCAACCTCCGGCGGGTCGCACCCGGAGCCCGCTCCCCGCTTCGGGCACGACGAGGAAGCCGATGGGAGGTTCGTCCTCGCCGGGCCTGAGGTAGACCTGAAGCCCATCCGAATGGATGTCGTCCGGCTCGTTGTCGAGCGCGAGCGGCGGGGCGTCAGCCGGGCGGAACCAGGGCGCCGGGTGGCGCACCGCGACCTCGAGGTAGAGCGCCTGTTCGTCCCAGGCGAGTCGGGCGGCAGCCGAGAAGACCTCGGGGCCGCCGTAGGGAAGTTCGCTGCGGCGAT
>JBBIMQ010000103.1:0-8696 GCA_037444345.1 Gemmatimonadota bacterium
CCCGGAAGTTGCCCGCGCCGGTGGAGGAGGCGATCGCGCGCGACTTCGAGGCGGTGTTCAATCCGGCCGATGTGCCGCTCACGGCGGACCAGCTCCGCGACGCGCTCCGTACGGCGGACGCGCTCCTGCCCACGGTGACCGACCGTCTGACCGCGGAGGTCCTGTCGGTCGAGCCGCTGCGGGCCCGGATTCTGGCGAACTTCGGGGTGGGGTTCAACCACATTGACGTGGAGGCTGCGAAGCAGCGGGGGCTTACGGTCACCAACACGCCGGACGTCCTGACCGACGACACCGCCGACCTCGCGATCACGCTCCTGCTCATGGCGGCGCGGCGGGCCGGGGAAGGGGAGCGCCACGTGCGGGGAGGCGCCTGGACGGGGTGGCGGCCCACCCACATGCTCGGGGTCAAGGTGAGCGGCAAGCGGCTCGGACTGGTGGGCATGGGCCGGATCGCGCGGGCCGTGGCCCGGCGGGCCCATCACGGCTTCGGCATGGAGGTGGTGTTCCACGATCCCTATCCGCCGAAGCCGGAGGAGGCCAGGGCGCTGGGCGCGGAGCCCCGCTCGACCCTGGAGGAGGTGCTGGGCGAGGCGGACTTCGTCTCGCTGCACTGTCCGGCGACACCGGAGACCCGCCACCTGATCAACGCGGAGCGGCTCCGGCTCATGAAGCGGACGGCGTTCCTGATCAACACCGCGCGGGGCGACGTGGTGGACGAGGCGGCGCTGGTGTAAGCGCTCCGCACCATCGGTATCGCCGGGGCTGGGCTCGACGTGGACGAGCGGGAGCCGACCGTGAGCCCGGAGCTGCTCGGCATGGAAAACGTGGTCCTGTTGCCGCACCTGGGGAGCGCTACCCAGGAGACGCGGGTGGCGATGGGGCTGCGGGCGCTGGAAAACCTGCGGCTCTTCTTCGCCGGGCAGCCGGTACGCGACCGCGTCGTGTGACCCAGGAGACCATCGCCCCCTTCCCGACCGAGGCGCTGCCGGCGTCGGCGGACCCGCTGGCGGCGGCCGCCGCGCAGTACGCCACCGAGGTCGCCGAGCTGCTGTTCGGCCTGCTGGTGGAGGTGGTGCGCAAGCGCCACCCCGAGGTGGAGCCGGTGCTCCGCGGCGAGCCGATGGACTCGACCTTGAGCCCGGACCAGCTCGCCGCGTGCCTGCGCGCGCAGAACATCTGGTTTCAGCTCCTCAACATCGCCGAGCAGAACGCCGGCATGCGCCGGCGCCGGATGACCGAGACCGAGCGCGGGCTGGAATCGGTGCGGGGCACGCTGGCCCAGGTGCTGCACGATGCCCACCAGGCGGGAGTCCGGCCGGACCAGATCCGGAAGCTCTTGGCCGGGCTCCGGGTCCGACCCACGATCACCGCCCATCCGACCGAGGCCAAACGGGTCACCGTGCTCGAGAAGCACCGGCGGATCTATCGCCGGCTGGTGGATCTCGAGTCGCCGCGGTGGACCCCCCGCGAGCGCTGGGCGCTCACCGAAGCGCTCCGCAACGATATCGAGCTCCTGTGGATGACCGGGGAGCTCCGGCTGGAGCGCCCCACGGTGCCGCAAGAGGTCTACTGGGGACTCCATTTCTTCAGCGAGACCCTGTTCGAGGCCACGGTGGAGATGCTGGAGAAGCTGGACCGCGTGCTCCAGCATCACTGGCCCGGCGAGGTCTTCGAGGCTCCGCCGTTCTTTCAGTTCGGGTCGTGGATCGGTGGCGACCGGGACGGCAATCCGAACGTCACCAACGAGGTGACCCGCCGCACCCTCTACGAGAACCGCCTGGCGAGCCTCACCCGGTATCAGCAGCGACTCGGGGAACTGCTCCGGGCCCTCAGCATCACCGAGCGAGCCCTGGACCTTCCAGCCTCCTTCCGGGCGGCGCTGGATCGGGCGCTGGAGCGGAGCGGGCGCGCCGACGAAATCCGGAGCCGCAATCCGGGCGAGGTATTCCGCCAGTTCCTGGCCTGCATGCTGGCCCGGCTGGACGGGGCGATCCGCCACGCTCGCGCCGGGCGGGGCGCGCCACCCGAGGAGGGGTACACCAGCGCGGACGAGCTCTTGGCGGACCTGCGGCTCATGGAGCAAGCGCTCCGGGACGGGGGAGCGGAGAGCATCGCGACGTGGCTGGTGCGGCCGGTCCGCCGGGAGGTGGAGTCGTTTCGGTTTTGCACGGTGCGGCTGGATCTGCGCGAGAACACGGCGCGGACCACCCAGGTGCTCGCGTCGCTCTGGCGGGCCGCGACCGGCGCCGGCGGGGAGCCGCCGCCCCCCGACTCCGAGGCCTGGAAGGCCTGGCTCCTCGGCGAGCTGGCCCGGCCGCTCCAGGAGGTGCGGCCGCTCGAGGCCTGGCCCGAGGAGGCACGGGAGACGCTGGGGATGTTCCACCTGGTGGGGGAACTGCGGCGCACGCTCGATCGGGAAGCGTTCGGGAGCTTCATTCTGAGCATGACCCGGCAGGCGGCCGATGTCCTTGGCGTCTACCTGCTTGCCAAGGAAGCCGGCCTCTTCGCCGACCGGGCCGGGGTCGAGAGCTGCACCTTGCCGATCGTGCCGCTGTTCGAGAGCATCAGCGACCTGCATCGCGCGCCGGCCATCCTGCGAGAGCTGCTCAACGTGCCGGTGGTGCGGCGGAGCGTGCGTGCGCTGGGCGGCACGCAGGAGATCATGATTGGCTACTCGGATTCGAACAAGGATGGCGGGTTTCTGACCTCCTACTGGGAGCTCTACAAGGCCCAGACCCGGCTCATCCGGGTCGGCGAGGAGCTGGGAGTCCCGGTGAGCTTTTTCCACGGCCGGGGCGGGACAGCGAGCCGGGGGGGAGCGCCGTTAGGCCGGGCGATCGCGGCCCAGCCGGCGGGCTCGATCCGGGGCCGGATGCGCCTCACCGAGCAAGGCGAGGTGGTATCGCTCAAGTACGCCAATCGCGGGACGGCGCAGTACCAGGTGGAGCTGCTCGCGGCCAGCGTGATCGAGCATACCCTCAAGTCGGAGACGGAGGCGGCCCTGGTGCCGACCACCGAATACGACGAGGCGATGGAGGCGCTGTCGGGCGCCGCTCAGGCCGCCTATCGCCGCTTCGTGGAGCACCCCGGGCTCATGCCCTACTTCACGGCGGCCAGCCCCCTGGAGGAGCTGGCGCTGCTCAATATCGGTTCCCGGCCGGCCCGCCGGTCCGGCGCGCGCACCCTGGCCGACCTGCGGGCGATTCCCTGGGTGTTCGCCTGGTCCCAGAACCGGCACTTCGTCACCGGGTGGTACGGGGTGGGCAGCGGTCTCGAGACCTTTGTCCAGGTCCGAGGCGAGCGGGGGCGCCAGTTGCTGGCGCGCATGTTCGAGGGCTCCCGGCTGTTCCGACTGATCGTGGACGAGGTCGAGAAGACGCTGTCCTACGTGGACCTCGACATCGCGCGGCTCTACGCCGAGCTGTGTCCCGACTCCGCAGTACGGGATGAAGTGTTCGGCTGCATCGAGGCCGAGTACCGGCGCACGGTGCGGATGATCCTGGCCGTGAGCGGGGGCAGCGAGCTGGCGGAGCGGTTCCCCCGGTTCCGGCGCCGCCTGGCACGGCGCCTCTCGACCATCAATCAGGTGAGCCGCCAGCAGGTGGAGCTGCTGCGGCGCTTCCGGGCCGCCCGCAGCGAGGAGGAACGCCAGCAGTTCCTGGCCGCGTTGCTGCTCTCCATCAACTGCATCTCCACCGGATTCGGCGCCACGGGATAGGCGGCCGGGTGCGGTCAGGCCGCTACAGCGACCGCGCCACTCGGCCCGGCGGCGGGCGCAGGTCCAGGGAGTCCCTGCGGTGCAACGCGCTGGCGGGATTGAGGCTGGTTGCCCCGGTCGCGCCTCCGGGCAGGGGGCGTGATTCTTGCGGCCATCCCGATGTCCCCTTCTCGAGATCAACCATGCCGCGCTGCTTCTTGCCCGCTCTGGGTGCGCTGGCGCTGGGCGCCGCCCCCCTTGCGGCGGTGCCGACCGGCGCTGCCGGGGCCTGCGGTAGCACGTTCGGAACCTGTGCCTCCACGACCTCGCTCACCTGGAGTCCGGCGCCCCTTGCTACCCCGATCTTCCCCAGCGTGATCGGCCCCGGCGATCCGGGGACGCCGCCTCCGGGCGGCGTCGTCCCGGAGCCCGCCACCATGGCTCTCCTGGCCACAGGGCTGGGGGGCCTGGCGGCCGCTCGATTCCGGCGCCGTCCGGCCCGATAGGCTGATTCGCACTTCCCCTCCACTCTGTGCGGCGGGCGACTCGCGAACCGGGCCGTCCGCCGCGGTGTTTCCGGGCCGGGGCCGTGCGGGGGGGGGGGGGGCGCCCCGAGCTCAGGAGCTCCGCGCGATGCGGCGGCGGGCCTCCACCTCCACCCGGAGCTGCCCGCACGCGGCGCTGATATCGAGGCCGCGGCTGCGGCGGATCACGGCCTCGATGCCCCGATCTCTGAGCCGCCGGGCGAAGGCACGAATCCGGTTGCCGGAGCTTGCCCGGAGGTCGGGGGCACCCCCGGGATGCAGCGGCAGCAGATTGACCAGCGCTCCCATTCGCCGCGCGAGCAGCGCCAGCGCGTCGGCGTCGGCGTCCCCGTCGTTCGCCCCCTCGATCAACACGTACTCGAAGGTGATCCGCTTCCGGAAGGCGCGGGCCGCGTCCAGCACCTGCTCGAGGGGGTATTTCTTCTCGATCGGCATGAGGGCCCGCCGCCGGTCGGGTCGAGCCGAGTGGAGGGAGATTGCCAGGCGGAACTGCTCGGGCCGCGCGGCCAGCGCGCGAAGCCCCGGAAGGATCCCTACCGTGGAGATGGTGATATGCCGGGCGCCGATGCCGAACCCCTCGGGGGCATTGAGGATGGTGAGCGCCCGGTCCACCGCGGGCCAGTTGAGGAGCGGCTCCCCCATTCCCATGAACACCACGTTCGTGGGCTGGTCCGCCGGGTCGGCCAGCACCAGCTCGCGCACCTGCCCCACGATCTCGAACACCGTGAGGTTGCGGCGAAACCCCATGCGGCCGGTCGCGCAGAAGACGCAGCCCAGTGCACACCCGGCCTGGGACGAGAGGCAGAGGGTGCGCCGGCTGCCTGCCGGGATCAGCACCGATTCGATCGCCTCTCCATCGTCCAGCCGCCAGAGGTACTTGCGGGTTCCGTCACCCGAGACTTGAGCTGTCTCGAGCGCAAGGCGGGGGAGGGGGAAGCTCCGGTCGAGTTCGGCGCGGAGCGGCCCCGGGAGGTCCGTCGCCTGCGCCCAGGCGCCGATGGGGCGCTGCCAGAGCCGGGGCAGGATCTGGCGCACCCGGTAGGCGTCGAGACCCCGCTCCCCGGCCCAGGCCGCGAGCCGGGTGGCGGCTTCGCCGGGGACGAGATCGAGAATGGTCTCCGAGAGCATGGCTCAACATAACACCGGCGCTCGCCCGGGGCGGCGGCGGGACCGGCGGAGGGTTCTCTCGGGTGGTGCAAGGTCATAACCCCTGACCGGGAAACGGCTTGCCCGCCTGGGCGGCACGGGTTACGTTTGCCGTCCACGTGCCCACTTCCGGCTTGCTCCTTACCGAACTGCTCACCCCCGACCGCATTCGGGTGCCCCTGGAGGCCGGCGACAAGCCCGGCGTGCTCCGGGAGTTGGTCTCGCTCTTGGCCGAGCGTGCCGGCGGCGATCCCCAGGAGATCCTGGCTGCCGTGCTCGAGCGGGAGTCGGTGCTCTCGACGGGCATCGGTCACGGGATCGCGATCCCCCACGCCAAGGCGGCCAGCGTGAGCGACCTCGCCCTCGTGGCTGGGAGCAGCCCCGCCGGGGTGGCGTTCGAGGCGCTCGACGGAGAGCCGGTCCATCTCTTCTTCCTCCTGGTGGGTCCCGAAAGCGCCGCGGGCCAGCACGTCAAGGCGCTGTCCCGGGTGGCGCGGCTGGTGCGCCGGGAGCCGGTGCGGGCGGCGCTGCGCCAGGCTGAAACCCCGGAGGCGTTTCATCAAGTGCTGGTAGAGGCGGAGGAACGGTGACCATCTCGGCCAGCAATCCGGCGGCCACCAGCCTGCGGACTCACCGGGCTGGCGAGCTCCGGCGGGAGCACGCCGGGCTCGCGGTGCGGCTGGGTGGCTGGGTGCATCGGGTGCGGGACCTTGGCGGGGTGGTGTTCATGGACCTGCGAGACCGGGCCGGGATCGTCCAGCTCTCGTTCGACCCGCGCTGGACCCCGGTCGAAGTGCTCGAGCGGGCCAAGCGGGTGGGCCAGGAAACGGTCGTCACCGTCGGCGGTACGGTGGAACTGCGGCCGGAATCGGCCCGTGACACGACCCTCGCCACCCGCGATGTGGAAGTCCGGGTCACGGCGTTCCAGGTGGTGGGGCCGGCGGTCACCCCCCAGATCCCGGTGGCACGGAAGGAGGGCGAGGAGCTTGCGGCTGAGGAACTGCGGCTCCGGTATCGCCTGCTCGACCTTCGCCGTGCCGAGCTCCAGCACAACTTGATGCTGCGCCACCGGCTGCTTCAGCGGGCCCGGCGGACGCTCTCCGAGCTCGAGTTCCTGGAAATCGAAACCCCGATTCTCACCAAGCCCACCCCGGAGGGCGCGCGCGACTACCTGGTGCCGAGCCGCCTGCACCGGGGGGAGTTCTACGCCCTGCCGCAGTCGCCACAGATCTACAAGCAATTGCTCATGGTGGCGGGGTTCGACCGCTACTTCCAGATCGCGCGGTGCTTCCGCGACGAGGATCTCCGGGCCGACCGCCAGCCGGAGTTCACCCAGATTGACGTGGAAGGCTCCTTCATGAGCCAGGAGGACGTGCAGAGCGTCATCGAGCAGGTACTGGTGGCGCTCTGGGAGGAAGCGGGCCATACGGTGTCGCGCCCGTTCCCGCGCCTGGCCTGGCGCGATGCCATGGAGCGGTATGGCAGCGACAAGCCCGATCTGCGCTATGGCTACGAGATCCAGGATCTGACCGGCGTTCTGGGGAGCGATGCTGCTTCGTTTCTCCGCGAGGCCAGGGGGCGGGGGGAGCGAGTCCGGGCAATCATCGCCCCGGCCGGCGCCCGGCTGAGTCGCAAGGACCTCGACCAGTTGACGGCGGTGGCGAAGGGCCAGCGGAGCGGGGGCCTGCTCTGGGCCCGGCGAACCGCGTCGGGCTGGGAGGGGCAAGGGGTCAAGGCGCTCGGCGCCGGAACCCTGGCCGCGCTGGATGGAAGCGGGAGCGAGGGCGACCTGCTGCTCGCCGTGAGCGGCCCCGACTCGGTGACCTCGGCCGCGCTCCACGCGGTGCGCGTCGAGCTCATCCGGCGCCTGACTCCCGTTCCGGAACGCCCTCACGCCTTTTGCTGGATCGTGGATTTCCCGCTCTTCGAGCCGGACCCCGAGACCGGGCGACCCACCTTCGCGCATCACCCCTTCACCTCCCCCCACCCCGAGGACCTGGGGCGGTTGGAGTCCGAGCCTGCTTCGTGCCGCGCGCTGCATTATGATGCAGTGTACAACGGCCACGAGCTCGGCAGCGGCTCCATCAGGATCACCGACCCGGCGGTCCAGCAGACGGTGTTCCGGCTGCTCGGCCTGTCGCCCGAGGAAAGCGAACGGCGCTTTGGATTCCTGCTGGAAGGGCTTCGGGCCGGCGCCCCGCCGCACGGCGGATTCGCCATCGGGATGGATCGGGTCGTCATGCTCCTGGCCGGGGCTGCGTCGCTCCGCGATGTGATCGCGTTCCCCAAGACCACGGCGGCACGGGCCCTGTTCGAGGGGGCGCCGGCGCCGGTGGGCGAGGCGGAGCTCAGGGCGCTGCATCTGCAGGTGCTGCCGGACTGAGTGCGGGGCGCGGAGCGAGCCACGAATCGGGGAGCGCCGATGTCGGACGAGATACTCCAGCGGCTGTCCACTGAAGGCGCCGATCCCTTGCTCCTGGCTGGGGTGAACGAGGCCAACCTGGTCGAGCTCCAGCGGGCCACCGGGGTCCGGGTCGCCCTTCGGGGCGACGCGATCACCCTCGGCGGTACCCCCGAACAGGTGGAGCGGGCGGCGGTGGTGGTGGCCGGGATGCTGGAGCTCGCGCGGATGGGAGAATCGGTGACGCCAGAAGACGTGGCCCGGCTGGTGGCCGCTGGCCCCAGCCAGGACACGCAGCTTCCGGCCGACCAGAAAATCATCCTGCCGGGTCTTCGGCGGATCATCGTCCCCAAGACGCCCGGCCAGCGGGATTATCTCCAGGCCATCAGCACGCACGACATCGTGGTGGGGATCGGGCCGGCCGGCACCGGCAAGACCTACCTGGCCGTGGCCAAGGCGGTCGAGGCGCTCGCCCGCAAGCGGGTCCGGCGGATCATCCTGGCCCGGCCGGCGGTGGAAGCGGGGGAGTCGCTGGGCTTCCTCCCAGGCGATCTCCAGGCCAAGGTGGACCCGTATCTGCGGCCGCTCTACGACGCGCTGGAGGACATGATGCCGCACGATCGGGTGCAGAAGGCGCTCGAGGTGCGGACCATCGAGATCGCCCCTCTCGCCTACATGCGGGGCCGCACCCTGGCCGATGCATTCATCATCCTGGACGAGGCGCAGAACGCGACCGGGGCGCAGATGAAGATGTTCCTCACACGCCTCGGGGTGAACAGCAAGGTCGTGGTGACCGGCGACAAGACCCAGATTGACCTGCCGCGCCGGGAAGAGTCCGGTCTGGTACAGATCGAGCGCATCCTGCCGGGGGTGGAGGGCATCGCCTTCTGCTATCTCGACGAGTCCG
>JBBIMQ010000104.1:0-6866 GCA_037444345.1 Gemmatimonadota bacterium
CGCGAGCGACTGGAGGATCTGGCTCGTCTCCGTGGTGCCCTGCTGCGCGATCTGATCCGCGGTGAACACGTCCACCGGCACGGCCAGTTCCTCCGCCGCGGTGTGCCGGGCTCGCGATCCCACGACCACGTTGATCGGCGCGAGCTCGATTGGCGCCCTCGCGAGGGTGAGATCGAGCGTGACCGTCTCCCCGGCGGCGATGGTGACCTCGGTCTCGCCGGGGGCGAAGCCAATGGCCCGCGCCAGGACGGTGTACTGGCCCGGCGGCACGTTGGCCAGGGTATACCGTCCCTGGCTGCTGGTGGTGGCGCGGAGCACCGTGCCCCGCAAGCTCACCACCGCTCCCGCCACCGCGGCACCCTCGGCATCCGTGATCCGGCCGGTAAGCCGGCTGGCCTGCGCCTCGAGCCCGGCCGCGCCGACCAGGGTCAGGAGAACCAGGGCGGCGGCGGGGAACCCGCAAACTCTGCTGACCGATCTGGCTGGCATGCGGCGACCTCCTCTGTGTTATCCGGCGATGCCGGTGCGCCGGGGCCGGAAGCAGTGACCTTCCGGCAGCCACGCGCCGGGTGGAGCCTGCTGGCGGGACGAAGAGAGCGACTGGAAGCGTGTGCGCCTGCGAGGTTAGAGTTCGGCGGCAGGGTTGTCAAGCGAGGCTCGGCGGCCCGACCACCGCCTGTGGGCAGGGATGAGTGCGACGAGCCTTCGGGCGAGGTGAGCCCGGGGGCCACACGCGCCCCGGCCAGCGGCCGCCCGCGCGGGGTGCGGTCTCCGCTGTAACCGACTGGCATATCTCCTTCGGGCGGGTGAATTTACTCTTCATGAACCTCGCTGCGCTGCTGGCCGATCTCGAGGCCCGGAAGGCGCCCGCGATCGCGCGAGCCATCTCCCTGGTCGAGAACGGCCGGCCCGGGTTCGAGGCGCTGCTCTCGGCGGTACATTCCCGCCTGGGTCATGCCCGCCGCATCGGCATCACGGGGCCGCCGGGAGCCGGGAAGTCCACCCTGACCGAACGGCTGGTGGCAGCCCTCCGGGCGCAGGGCCTCACGGTGGCCGTCGTGGCGGTGGATCCCACCAGTCCCTTTACCGGCGGTGCGCTGCTCGGCGACCGGATCCGGATGGAGTCGGTCGCCCTCGACCCCGGCGTTTTCATCCGGTCCATGGCGACCCGGGGGTCGCTGGGAGGACTGGCCACCACCACGCGGGAAGTCTGCGACATTCTCGACGCCGGGGGCTTCGACCGGATTCTCATCGAAACCGTGGGGGTGGGGCAGTCGGAACTCGACGTGGCCCGCACCGCCGACAGCACCGTCCTCGTGCTGGTGCCCGAATCGGGCGACGGAATCCAGACACTCAAGGCCGGCATCATGGAGATCGGCGACCTCTTCGTGGTGAACAAGGCCGACCGGCCGGGCGCCGAGCGCCTCCGCCAGGAGATCGAAGTCACCCTGGGCATCCGCGCCGGTCAGGCGTTCCGTCACGTGCCGGCGCATCACGGGGCGCTGGGAGCGGCGGGCCAGCCGGGCCGGGGGGGGGCGACGGGCCCGGAGGGCGAGGCGAGGTGGCGCCATCCGGTGCTGGCCACCGTGGCCAGCACCGGGGAAGGGGTGGAGGCCCTGCTGGCCCAGCTCGATGCCCACCATGAGTGGCTGGCAAGCTCGGGGACGCTCGCCGCCCGGCGCCGCCGCCGGCTCCACGAGCGTACCCGGGAGGTGGTGAATCGCGCCCTGGCGCAGTGGGTCTGGCATGAAACGGGCGCGGAGCAGGCGATCCGGGACCGGTTGGACGAGGTGGTGGCCGGGCGCCTCAGTCCCTACGACCTGGCGGCGGACATCCTGGAGGGGCTCAAGCAAGGCAGCAAGGTGTGACCACCTTCGAGGCGGACCTCGCGATGCGCCAGCTGGTGGAGCGGCTGGAGCGACAGGAGCGGGAACTGGAGCAGCTCCGGGCCGAGCTTCGTGCCTGGCGGGAAGCGTACGCCCGCATGCCGCTCCGCAGCGAAGTGGACTTCACCTCGGTGTCCGGCCGCAGCGTGGAGCCGGTCTACACGGCCCTGGATCTGGAGCCGGGGGCCGCGATCGCCAACGGGCTGCCGGGTGAATATCCCTACACCCGCGGGATCCACCGCACGATGTACCGGGGCAAGCTGTGGACCATGCGGCAGTTCTCCGGCTTCGGCACCGCGGAGGACACCAATGAGCGGTACAAGTTCCTGCTTTCTCGCGGCCAGACCGGCCTCTCGGTGGCGTTCGACTTTCCCACCCTGATGGGCTACGACTCGGATCACCCGCGGGCGGAGGGGGAGGTGGGCAAGTGCGGCGTGGCCATCTCGAGCGCGAGAGACATGGAGGACCTGTTCGACGGGATTCCCCTCGACCGGGTCTCCACCTCGATGACGATCAACGGCCCGGCGGCGATGTTGTTCTGCTTCTACATCGTGGCCGCCGAGCGGCAGGGGGTGGATATCCGGAAGCTGCAGGGCACGATCCAGAACGACATGCTGAAGGAATACATGGCCCAGCATGCCTGGATTTTCCCGGTGGAACCTGCCCTCAAGATCATCGTGGACATCTTCGAGTGGGCCACGGAGCACACGCCCCGGTGGAACACGATCTCGATCTCCGGCTACCACATCCGGGAGGCCGGTGCCACCGCGGCCCAAGAGCTGGCGTTCACCCTGGCGAACGGGTTCACCTACGTGGAGCGGGGGATCGCCCGCGGGCTGGATGTAGACCGCTTCGCCCCCCGGCTTTCCTTCTTCTGGGACGTCCACAACGACTTCTTCGAGGAGGTCGCCAAGCTCCGGGCCGCCCGCCGGATCTGGGCCCGGTTCATGCGCGAGAAATACGGGGCCCGCAACCCCCGGAGCTGGCAGATGCGGTTCCACTGCCAGACGGCGGGGGTCACGCTCACCGCGCAGCAGCCCATGAACAACATCGTGCGGGTGGCGTACCAGGCCCTGGCGGCGGTGCTGGGCGGCACCCAGTCGCTCCATACCAACGCGCTGGACGAGACCCTGGCGCTGCCCACCGAGCACTCGGTGCGGGTGGCGCTCCGGACCCAGCAGATCCTGGCCTACGAGACCGGGGTGGCGAACGTCGCCGATCCGCTGGGCGGGTCGTACTACGTGGAGGCGCTGACCGACGCGCTCGAGCGCGAGGCGCTGGGGCTGTTCGCGGAGATCGAGGCGCAGGGGGGGGTGGTGGCGGCGATCGAGCAGGGCTGGTTCCAGCGGCAGATCGCCCAGTCGGCCGCCCGGTTCCAGGCCGAGGTCGAGGAACGCCGCCGGCTGGTGGTGGGGGTGAACGAATTCCTGGAGAAGGACGAGCCTCCGGTGGAGATCCTCAAGATCAGCGACGAGGCCGAGGCGACTCAGCGCGAGCGGCTGGCCCGGCTGCGGGCGGAGCGCGACGGGAGCCGGGTGGAGCAGGCGCTGGCCGAGCTGCGCCGGGCCGCCCAGGAGGGCCGGAACGTGATCCCGCCGATGCTGGACTGTGCCCGCGCCGATTGCACGCTCTACGAGATCCGCCACGCCCTGGAAACGGTGTACGGCGCCTATCGGGAGCCGGTATTCTTCTAGCCCCGAGCCGGGAGGGGCCCTGCCGGTTGGGTGGCCGGGAGGCCGGGCACCGGCGTCCCGGCCTGAGCAGGAGAACGAGTCACCAGCGCTCCGTCGCCAGCGACGGGGGACGCCACCTGACCGAGGTCGCGCTGCGAGTTCGATGACCAGACCGATCGACATCGCCAGGATTCTGGCGCGCCTGACGAATCTTCGGACCGACGACCATCGCATCGTCAGTTGCTACCTCAAACTCGAGCCGCGGGACCGGGTCCGGGGCAAGTACCTCATCAAGGTGAAGAACCGGGTGCGCCAGATCGAAAACGGTCTGGGGAGCCTGAACCTCGACCGGCGGGTGAGCGAGGAAGTGAGCGCCGACCTGCGCCGGATCCAGGACTACCTCCGCGACCCCGACTACCTGCCCGCCACCCAGGGGATGGCGATCTTCGCCTGCGGGCCGCTCCGGCTGTTCGAGGTGGTTCCCCTCCCGGGGGTGTACCGCTCGCGCCTCGCGGTGGACCGGACCCCGCTGGTCCGGGAGCTGGCGGCGATCGAGGACGAAATCGGCAACCTGCTCGCCGCGGTGGTGGACCGCACCTCCGCCCGCTTCTTTCAAGTGACGGCGTTCGGCGCCGAGGAGCTGGACGGCCTCCGGGCCACGAGCACGCGGGGCGGCCGCTTTCGGCCAGACCGGGAAAGCTCGCCCGGGCTCGGCGAGTACACCTATCACAACCGGATTCGAGAGGAAAAGAACCGCCACTTCGCGGCGGTGGCGGAACGACTGTTCCAGCTCCACCGGCAGCGGCCGGTGAACGGCGTCGTGCTCGCCGGTCCGGGGCGCGAGGCGGCCGCGGTGGCCGCGTTCCTCCACCCCTATCTGGTGGAACGGTTGATGGGGGTGGTGAGCCTCAACCCGAAGGACGTGACGCCGGCCCTGGTGCATCAAGCCACCCTCGCCACCCGGGCGCAGTACGAGCGGGAGGCGGAACGGAGCCTGGTGCGAGGGCTGAAGGAGGCGCTCGGCATCGGCTGGGCGGTGGACGGCATTGCCCCGACCTTGCGCGCGCTGGGTCGGGGCCAGGTGCGGACGCTCCTGGTGGATGCCGACGCCCAGAGTCCCGGATTCCGTGCCACCGCCACCGGCCGCCTGGCGACAGCGGAACGCGATCTCCGGTCCGACGGCGAGGTGGTCCCGGTCCTCGACGTGGTGGACGAAGCGATCGAGGAAGCCCTCCGCCAGCGGGTGGACGTGGAGGTACTCTACGACGACGCGGCCCGGCGCGCGATCCACGGCCTCGCCGGACTGCTCCGGTTCCGATGAAACACCGCGCCGTCCTCTTCGACGCCGGAAATACGCTGCTCGCCCTGGAGTTCGACCGGTTGGCCCGGGCGGTCGGGCAGGCGGTGGGCCGGCTGCTCGCCGCGCCTGACCTGGAACAGGCCGCCGCCCGCGCGGCCCAGGTCCTCGAACGGCGCGAAGGCCGGGACCGGGAGCGGGCCGGCCACTACCTGGAGACCATCTTCCTGGAGGCGGGCGTGCCGGCCGACCGGCTGGAACTGGTTCGGGAGACCCTGCTCCGGCTCCACCGGGAGCGGCACCTCTGGAGCCGGGTGGACCCCGGGACCGGACCGGCCTTGAGCCGCCTCCGCCGAGCCGGCCTCAGGCTCGGCGTGGTCTCGAACAGCGACGGGCGCTGCGAGGAAGCCCTGGTCACCGCCGGACTGCGAGACCACTTCGAGGTCGTGATTGACTCGGAGCTGGTCGGGGTCGAGAAACCGGACCCGCGGATCTTCGCGCTGGCGCTCGACCGCCTGGGCCTGACCGCCGCCGAGGCAGTGTACGTGGGCGACATCTACGAGGTGGACGTGGTCGGTGCCCGCCGGGCGGGCCTCGAGGCCATCCTGCTCGACCCGCTGGGGCGCCATCGCGACCGCGAGGTCCGGACCGTTCGCGACCTCGCCCAGGCCGCCGAGCTCATCCTCGACGGCCGGAGCGACAGGTTCCCGGCCGGCTTTCCTACCTTCGACGGCAGGCCGAATGGTTACCGCCCCTGAAAAGAAGCAGGCCGCCCGCCCCCTGCGCGTGCTCATCGCCAAACCCGGACTGGACGGACACGACCGCGGAGCCAAGGTCGTGGCGGCCGCGCTCCGCGATGCGGGGATGGAGGTGATCTATACCGGCCTGCACCAGACTCCCGAGATGATCGCCACAGCCGCCGTGCAGGAGGACGTGGACGTGGTGGGGCTCTCCATTCTGTCGGGGGCTCACATGACGCTCTTCCCGCGCGTGCGCCAGCTGCTGGACAGCATGGGCCGGCCCGACATCCTGATCACCGGGGGTGGCATCATCCCGCCGGAGGACATCGCAGCCCTGGAACGCCAGGGAATCGGGCGGCTGTTCGGCCCGGGTACTCCC
This sequence comes from Gemmatimonadota bacterium, assembly GCA_037444345.1. Lineage (GTDB taxonomy): Bacteria > Gemmatimonadota > Gemmatimonadetes > Gemmatimonadales > GWC2-71-9 > JADJOM01. Next base: position 5,976 of record JBBIMQ010000104.1, read on the forward strand.
ACCTCCGAGCTGGTGGAATACCTGCGCGGCTGGGCGGCCGAGCACCTGAAGGAGTGAACCGAGGCCACGTGAGCGGAAACGCCAAGCCCGCGGCGGCGCGGAAGTCGCGCCTGCGGAAGCTGACGGAGGAATATCAGGCGGTGGCGGCCCGGCTGCGCGAGGGGGGAGGCGCAGACCGGGTAGCCCGAATGCACGCCCGGGGCCAGCTCGCCCCACGGGAGCGGGTGGCGCGGTTGCTCGACCCGGGAGCCCCCTGGCTCGAAATCGGGCTCCTGGTCGCCTACGACCAGTACGACGGGCAGGCGCCCGCCGCCGGCGTGATCACCGGGGTCGGGGTGGTGGAAGGACGGGAGGTGGTGGTCGTGGCCAACGACGCCACGGTGAAGGCCGGCTCCTGGTGGCCCGAGACCATCAAGAAAATCCTCCGGGCCCAGGAGATCGCCATGCGCCAGCGCATCCCGATCATCTACCTGGTGGACTCGGCCGGGGTGAATCTGCCGTATCAGGGGGGGGTGTTCCCGGGCCAGTACGGCGCGGCCCGGATCTTCTACTACAACTCGATCATGCGGCGCTATCTGCACGTCCCGCAGCTCGCCGCCGTGATGGGGAGCTGCGTGGCGGGCGGCGCCTACCTGCCCGCTCTCTCCGACGTGATCTTCATGGTCGAGGGCACCAGCTTCATGGGCCTGGGCGGCCCCAACCTGGTGAAAGGTGCCACCGGCCAGTCGGTGGATGCGGAAAGCCTGGGTGGGGCCCGGATGCATACGGAGCTCTCGGCGGTGGCCCACTACCGGGCGGCGAGCGACGCCGAGTGCCTGGACCAGCTCCGCCGCTACGTGGCCCGCCTCCCGCTGCCGGCGGGTGTCCCGCACCGGATCCAGCCGGTCCGCC
>JBBIMQ010000104.1:6876-8680 GCA_037444345.1 Gemmatimonadota bacterium
TCGCTCACCTGCTTGATGCTGGCACCACTGCTGACGGGTTGCCGTACTTCGTGAGGGAGGATGTAGAAGTCGCCGGCCCGGCCGGCGGCTGCCCTCTATGACCTGCTGCCAGCCGACCACCGGATGTCCTACGACATGCATGCGGTGCTGGCCTGCGTGCTGGACGGGGGCGAGCTCGACGAATTCCAGCCGGCGGTCGCGAAGGAGCTGCTCTGCGGGCATGGCTACCTCGAGGGCTATCCCGTGGCGGTACTGGCCAACGCGCGAGCGGTGATCCGGGGGAAACCTGGTCAGGCACCGCGGATCGGGGGCATCATCTACACCGAGAGTGCCGAGAAGGCGGCCTATTTCATCGAGAACGCGAACCGGGAGCGGCTGCCGCTGCTCTTCGTGCAGGATGTGAGCGGCTTCATGGTGGGGCCGGAGGCCGAGCAGTCCGGGATCATCCGGGCCGGAGCGCGGTTCGTCGAGGCCATGGCGACGGCGGTGGTGCCCAAACTGGTGCTCACCCTGAACCATGCCTCCGGTGCCGGCTACTACGCCATGGCGGGGCAGGGGTTCGATCCCGATTTCATCCTGAGCTGGCCCACCGGGCGGATGGCCGTGATGGAGGGCGAGTCGGCGGTGGAAGCGGTTTACGGGCCGGAACTGGGCCGCGCCCGGGCCGCGCGCACCGAGCCGCCGGCCGCCGTCAAGACCGCGGTCGAGGCCATGCGGGCCGAGTACGAGCGGCAGCTGGACGCCAAGTACGCCGCCGCACGCGGGTTCGTGGACGCCATCGTCACGCCCGAAGAGACCCGGGACCTGCTGGCCTTCTTGCTTCGCGTCACCGCTCGCTACCCGGGCCCGCACCTCGGGCCCTTCGTCCTGCCCCCTCTCGACGTTCCGAGGACCCCCTGATCCCCGCTCCGTGTCGCCGCCTCGGTTGGATCTCCCTGCTTTCGGGTCTCCTTGCCTGCGCGGGGACAGCCGGCGCCCGCACCGGCGTGGGACCGGCCCCCCGCCCCGAGCCGTCCGGGGCCGACTCGGCTCCGAGCCCACCCCGGCGGCTGCTCCCGCCTCGCGAGGCCTTCCGCCGGGGATGGATGCCGCTCGCCTCGACCGGTGTGCCCGCGTTTCTCCAAGGGCATCCGACCTACGACGGGCGCGGGGTGATCATCGGCATCCTGGACAGCGGGCTCGATCCCGGCATCCCGGGTCTGGGCACGACCACCACCGGCGAGCGGAAGGTGCTGGACGTGCGCGACTTCTCGGGCGAGGGGGCCGTGCCGCTCGCGCGCCTGGCCCCCACCGGCGCTTCGATCCTCATCGGCGGGCGGGTCTACCGGGGGCTCTCCCGGGTCCGGGCCCTGACGGCGGGGCCGCTCTACGGCGGCACCTTGCGCGAGCTTCCGCTGGGCGAGCTGCCGGCGTCGGACCTGAACGGCAACGGGACCGACACCGATACCCTGGTGCTGCTGGTGGCGCGCGCGTCGGACGGCTGGGTTCTCTTTGCGGACACCGACGGTGACGGCTCGCTCGCCGACGAGCGGCCCGTCCACGACTACCTGGTCGGGCGCGAGACCTTCGGCTGGGCGCCGGCCGGGCGCGAGCCCCCCCTCAATCTGGCTGTGAATCTCCGGGAGGAACGCGGGGTTCCGGTCCTGGATCTCTGCTTCGACACCAGCGCCCACGGCTCCCACGTGGCGGGCATCGCCGCCGGCCACGACCTGTACGGGGTGGACGGATTCGACGGGGTGGCGCCGGGGGCCTTCCTGTTAGGACTCAAGATCGCCAACAACGCCCAGGGCGGGATCTCCACCAC
>JBBIMQ010000105.1:0-8644 GCA_037444345.1 Gemmatimonadota bacterium
GGTCCCGTTCTGGGTCACGTCGTTCGACGGGCCCGACAACCACCCCGACTGGGATGCGGCGCCAGCCTGGAGCCCGGACGGCCGGACGCTGGCCTATCTGCAAGGCGGCCCCGATCGCCTCCTCTATTACGCCGTTCACCAGCTCGCCCTCATTCCCTGGGGAGGCGGGAGCACTCGTGTGCTGTCGCAGTCGCTCGACCGGAACGTTGACCATCCCCGGAGGGCCCCTGACGGCCGCAGTGTCTACGGCATCGTGGAGGATGATGGCGCCCGGCGGCCGGCTGGCCGTCCTGCTGGCGAGCCCCGGCCGGCCCGGCGAGGTGTACGCAGTGGAGGGGACGAGTCTCCGCAACCTCTCGCGACAGAACGACTCGCTCCTCGCCGGGCTCCGCCTGGCGCCCGTGGAGGAGATCGCGACAAGGGGCCGCGACGGCACCGAGGTCCACGGATTCCTGGTCCGGCCGCTCGACGCGGCCCCGGGCCGCTCCTATCCCACGGTGCTCCGGATCCACGGCGGTCCGGTGTCGCAGTTCGAAAACAGCTTCGACTTCTTCTGGCAGCTCCTCGCGGCCCGGGGCTACGCCGTGGTCGCCATGAACCCGCGCGGCAGCTCGGGGCGCGGCGAGCAGTATGCCCGCGCGATCTGGGCCGACTGGGGGAATCGGTTCTGACCCAAACTCGATCGGGGCTGTCCAGCAGGGGGTCGCTCCGGGCCCCCCGCCCCCCTCCTGCGTCCAGCCACTTGCCGCCCGCCTTGCCAGTCCCGCGCCACGGCGTACGTTAGGAGATGGCGGGCCGCCCCCTCCCGCCCGACCCCGCTCACCTCGGGGGCACGATGGTCTGGCACCTCTCCGCGCCATCGCCATGACCGGCGGTCTCCCCTCCTCCGTCGAGCTTCACTTGAGGGCGGCGGTGGAGTCCTCGCCCAGCGGGCTCCTCATGGTAGATACCGAGGGACGCATCGTGCTGGTCAACCGGGAGATCGAGCGACTCTTCGGCTACTCCCGAGAGGAGCTGCTCGGCAAACCGGTCGAGATTCTGGTCCCCGAGCGGTTCCGGGGAGGGCATCCCTCCTACCGGGTGGGGTTCTTTGCCGATCCCAAGGTGCGAGCGATGGGGGCAGGACGCGAGCTGTTCGGCCGCCGGAAAGACGGAACCGAAGTGCCGGTGGAGATCGGGCTCACCCCGGTCGCCACCGAGGCCGGCATGTTCGTCATCAGTTCCATCGTGGACATTTCCGCGCGCAAGGAGGCCGAAGCGGAACGGGCCCGGCTCGAGGAACAATTGCGGCGGTCGCAGAAGCTCGAGGCGGTGGGGACCCTGGCCGGCGGCATCGCCCACGACTTCAACAACATCCTGGGCGCGATCATCGGCTACGCCGAGCTCCTCTCGAGCGAGATCCAGAGCGAGCAGGGGCGGGCCGACCTCGCCGAACTGCTGACCTTCGCCGACCGAGGGAAGCAGCTCGTCAACCGTATTCTCACCTTCAGTCGCCGCCAGGAACCGGAACGGCGGCCCATCAGCCTGGCCCAGCCGGTGACGGAGACGGCCAAGCTGCTGCGCGCGACGCTGCCGGCCACGATCGAGTTGGCGCTCGACCTGAGCCCCGAGACGCCCCGGGTCCAGGCCGATCCGACCTCGGTGCATCAGGTGCTGGTAAACCTGGCCACCAATGCGGCCCAGGCGATGCCGCAGGGCGGGCGCATCGAGATTCGGCTCGAGCCGTTCTACGTCGGCGATAGTACGGCCAGGGCCAACCCCGGGCTCCGCGAGGGGCTCTATGCTCGGCTGCTGGTACGGGACAACGGATCCGGCATTGACCCCGCCATCCGCGACCGGGTCTTCGAGCCGTTCTTCACCACCAAGCCGCCGGGACGGGGCACCGGACTGGGCCTGTCCATCGTGCACAGCCTGATGACCGAGCACGAGGGCCTGGTCCGGCTGGAAAGCCAGGTGGGCCAGGGGACCACGGTGGAGTGCCTCTTTCCTGCGCTTGCCAGCGAGCCACTGGAGGCCGGCCCGGCCGACCCCGGCATCCCCCAGGGCCGCGGCGAGCGGATCCTGCTGGTGGAGGACGAGCCGGGTCTGGCTCGGGCCAGCGGGCGCCGGCTCTCCGTGCTGGGATACCAGGTGACCGTCGAGATTGACCCCCGTGCTGCGCTGGCGAGGCTCCAGGCCGGCGGGGAGGAGTTCGATCTCGTGATCGCCGATTACACCATGCCGCACCTCGATGGCCTGGAACTGGCGGCCGCGCTGCACGACATACGGCCGGGTCTCAAGGTCATCCTGACGACCGGGTACCTCGACGACCTGCCCGCCGACCGGCTCGCCCGGGCCGGTGTCCTGCGGATCCTGCGCAAGCCGGTCACCAGCCGGCTGCTCGCCGAGGAGATCCGTGCAGCCCTGGACCGGGACGCGTAGGCCATTGCTCTGGAGAGCAGGACGGGGCAACTTTCCGGGGTAGCACGGTTCCCGGCCCTGTCTCCGGAACGTCGCGCTCGACGAGAAGCGCCTCATGGCCGCATCCCCCAGCAACTGGCACGACGTGCGCGAGCGGATCAGCGGCATGATCGCCACGCTTCAGGCGACCGAGCAGCAGCTCTCCCGCGGTGATATTCCTGTGGCGGGCCTTGACGAGATCAAGGTGGCGATAGACGACGTGCGGCTCCGGGTCTGGGCGATCATGGCCGCAACGAGCGCCGAGGATCCCGACGCGCTGGAGCGGTTCCGCCTGCGGCGGGCGGCGGACGTGTGTCGCGCCATTGCCGACGACCTCTCGGCCGGCCGGCTGCACGGCCACGCCAAGGAGCTGGACCGCCTGCGGGAGGAACTCAACCGCCTGGCGCGGGCCGTGGCGAGCAGGATGCACAAGGCCAGCTGACACACGCGCGGTACCGTCCCCCATGATCTTCCGCACCAAGGCCGGGCTCGCGCCGGCCGGCCGCCCGGCACCGCATGTCCGGTTTTCCCTCTGAGCGCCCTCGCCGGCTGCGCCGGCGCCCCGCGCTCCGCGCCCTGGTCCGCGAGGCCGATCTCGATCCGTCGAGGCTCATCGCCCCGCTGTTCGTGGTCCACGGCGAGGACGTGGCGGACGAGATTCCGTCGCTGCCGGGCATCCGCCACCTGTCGGTCGATCACGCACTCGACCGCGCGGTCGAGCAGCTCACGGCGGCCGGCATTCGCGCCGTCCTCCTCTTCGGTCTTCCGGCGTCGAAGGACGAGGTGGGATCCGAGAATTTCGCGCCGGACGGCATCGTGCAGCGGGCCCTCCGCCGGCTCCGGGCCCGCTTCCCCGACCTCGTCTGCATCACCGATGTCTGTTGCTGCGAGTACACCAGCCACGGGCATTGCGGCATCGTGAGAAACGGCGTGGTGGACAACGACGCCACGCTGGAAGTCGTGGGGAAGGTCGCGGTGAGCCACGCCGCCGCCGGGGCGGACCTCGTGGCGCCGAGCGGGATGATGGACGGGATGGTGGGGTCCATCCGCGCCGCGCTCGACGCCGCGGGACACCCCGACTGCGCGATCCTGAGCTACGCCGTGAAGTACGCCTCGGCGTTCTACAGCCCGTTCCGCGAGGCGGCCGAGAGCGCGCCGGCTTTCGGCGACCGCCGCGGCTATCAGATGGACCCGGCCAATGCCAGAGAAGCGGAGCGCGAGATCCGCCTCGATATCGCCGAGGGGGCCGACCTGCTCATGGTGAAGCCGGCGCTCGCCTATCTCGATGTCGTGCGCCGGGTGCGGGAACGGACCGACTTGCCGCTCGTGGCGTACAACGTGAGCGGAGAGTATGCCATGGTGAAGGCCGCGGCCGCGCGCGGGTGGATTGACGAGCGCGCCGTGGTGCTCGAGGCGCTGCTCGGGATGCGGCGGGCCGGCGCCGATGCCATCATCACCTACCACGCGCTCGACGCGGCGCGCTGGCTGGCCGCGGGACCGGCGTGAGCGGCGCCGGCCCGCCTCGCTCCGAGGCGCTCTTTGCCCGGGCCCGCCGGGTGTTGCCGGGCGGCGTGAGCAGTCCGGTGCGGTCCTTCGCCGCTGTGGGCGGGACCCCCCGCTTCATCCAGCAGGGCGAGGGCGCATGGCTCAGCGACGTTGACGGCCTGCGCTACCTCGACCTCGTGCTCTCCTGGGGCCCGCTCCTCCTGGGCCACGCCCATCCGGCCGTTGTGGCCGCCGTGCGGGAGGCGGCGGAACGAGGCACGAGTTACGGCGCGCCCTCCGAGGCCGAGGTGCTGCTCGCCGAGCGGATCGCCGCGACCTTTCCCGCCGCCCAGATGGTGCGGTTCGTGAACTCGGGCACCGAGGCGGTGATGAGCGCGGTGCGGCTGGCCCGAGCGGCGACGGGTCGCGCCGCGATCGTGAAGTTCGAAGGGTGTTACCATGGTCACGCCGACCATCTGCTGGCCGCCGCCGGATCCGGCGTGGCAACCCTGGGCCTGCCCGGCTCGCCGGGTGTCCCTCCCGCCGCCACGGCCGACACCCTGGTCCTCCCCTACAACGATCTCGCCGCGGTCGAGGCCACCTTCCAGCCCGCGGGCGAGCGGATCGCCGCGGTGCTGGTCGAGCCGGTGGCGGGCAACATGGGGGTGGTGCCCCCGGTGCCGGGCTTCCTGGGCCGCCTCCGCGCCCTGTGCGATCGCTACCGCGCGCTGCTCATCTTCGACGAAGTGATGACCGGCTGGCGGGTGCACCCCGCGGGCGCTTCCGTGCGCTACGATCTGACGCCCGATCTCATCTGTCTCGGCAAGGTGATGGGCGGTGGGCTTCCCGCCGCCGCCTTCGGCGGCCGCCGCGATCTCATGCTCCAGGTGGCGCCCGCCGGGCCGGTGTATCAGGCCGGGACCCTGTCAGGCAATCCGCTGGCCATGGCGGCGGGGCTGGCCACGCTCGAGGCCATCGAGCGGGAGCGCGCCTGGGAGAAGGCGGAACGCTGGGCGGCGCAGGCCGAGGCGTCGCTCGCGGCCGCGGCGCAGGCGGCGGGCGTACCCCTGGTGGTGCAACGGGTGGGCACCATGTTCACCCCGTTCTTCAGCCCGGAGCCGGTACGGGACTACGCCGGGGCCCGGCGATCGAACCGCGACGCCTACGCGCGGTTCTTTCACGCGTTGCTCGACCGGGGCGTGTATTTCCCGCCCTCGCCCTACGAGGCGGCCTTCAGCTCGGCAGCGCACGGGGAGCAGGAACTCGAGCACCTGGCTCGCGCCCTGCCGGCGGCGGTCCGCGCCGCCGCCGGATAGCGACGCAGAGCGCAGCCGGCGCTCTGGCCCGGACTGGCCGGCCCAGCGCCCCCGCGAGCCGGAGCGCCCTCGGTCGCACTCCTCGCAGAGATCGCGGGCAGGCGGAGAGCCAGGCGGCACCGCGCTGCTTCCTGCCCGGCGCGTAGCGGCTGGCCATTTCCGGCCGGCCCAGCCAGGTCTCGCCGAACGCGATCGCCGGTGCCTCACCGGTTGACAGCCCGCGCGGCCGCACTTATCGTGGGCCCCATGCCGCAGCCGCTCGCGCTCCGCCAGCTCACCGCCCCCACCGGGCGGGGGGCGGCGTGTTGCCGCCCGACGATCTGCATGTGCCTCGACACCGGCACGGGAGCCTCCTAGCAGCGGTCGAGACTCGGACCCATCGGTCCACCGGCCTGCGGGAGCCTCCCGCAGGCCGTTTTCTTTTGTTGGCCCCGGGCGGCGCGACGCTGCCGCCCGAAAGCAGAGCGCTGGACGACCGTCAGGCCCGGGCGGTCCCGGCGGTCGCCTCACAACCGGAAAGGAGCCTTCCCATGACACTGCGACTGGGCGACGAAGCCCCCGACTTCACCGCCGAGACCACCGAGGGGACCATTCGCTTCCATGAGTGGATCGGGGATAGCTGGGCGATTCTCTTTTCCCATCCCAAGGACTTCACCCCGGTCTGCACCACCGAGCTGGGGTACATGGCCCGGCTCAAGCCGGAATTCGACAAGCGGGGCTGCAAGGTGATCGGTCTCAGCGTGGATTCGGTGGACGACCACCGGCGGTGGGCCAGGGACATCGCCGAGCTCCAGGGCGAGGCGCCCAACTATCCCCTGATCGGCGACACGGATCTCCGGGTGGCGAAGCTCTACGACATGCTCCACCCCAACGCCACCGGCGCGGCCCGGGGCCGCACCGCCGCCGACAACGCCACGGTGCGCTCGGTATTCGTCATCGGGCCGGACAAGCGGATCAAGGCCGTCATCACCTATCCGATGAGCACCGGCCGGAACTTCGACGAGGTCTTGCGGCTCCTCGATTCGCTCCAGCTCACCGCCGCCCACAAGGTCGCCACCCCGGTGAACTGGAAACCCGGCGAGGACGTGATCATCGCCCCGGCACTGTCCGACGACGAGGCCAGGCAGAAGTTCCCCCAGGGCTGGGAGACCAGGCGACCCTGGATGCGGGTGGTCAAGCAGCCGGCGTGACTGGGCCGTACCCGAAGAAGGCGAGCCGGCGCCGAACGAGCGGCATCTCGCCGGGCGGGCGCCGGCCCGCCGGACGGTCTTCCAAGGGAACGCTCGTTCGGAAAGGGGGGAATCCTGCTCCCCGTTGGGCGGCTCGGTTCGAGCCGGATCGGCGCCGGCTCGCTCGCCGGTTGACAGCCCGCCCCGTCGAGTGTTATCGTGGGTCCATGTTCGAGGTGAGTCGTCTCCGCCGCCATGCCGCCGCCCGAGAGGCGGGGGTGTGTTGCTGCTTGCCGGCCTGCATGTGCGCCAGCACATGGGAGGGAGTCTCCTAGCGGCGGCAGAGACACGCACACGCCTGTCCACCGGCCCGCGGGAGCCTCCCGCGGGCCGGTTTGTTTTTGTCCTCATTGTCGGTCTGGGAGCGGTCCGGACATGCTCGACGAGGGTCCCGCGCTGGCACGCTATCCCGCCATCGCGGAGGATGCGGACACCGAGGAGTTCATCGGCTGGACTCTGGAGCGGTTCCGGGGCCAGCGGATGGTGATCACCACCCAGTTCGGGATGGAGGGGTGCGCACTCATTGACATGTATGCCAGGCACGGCGAGCCCCTCACGGTGGTCTACCTCGACACGATGTTCTTCTTCCCGGAGACCTACGAGCTCCGGGACCGGATGGTCGCGCGGTACCCGCATCTGCGTTTCGAGAACCGCGGTACCCGTCTGACCCCGGAGGAGCAGGCGCGGCGGCACGGGCCGGACCTCTGGCTCCGGGATCCCGGGCTCTGCTGCCGGCTCCGGAAGGTGGAGCCGATGCGGGAGGCGCTGGCCGGGGTGGACGTCTGGATCACGGCCATCACCCGGCACCAGAGTCCTGCCCGGGCCGAGATCCCGCTCATTGGCTGGGACTGGCAGTTCAATCTTCTCAAGGTGAGTCCGCTGGCTCGCTGGGACCGGCGGCGGGTGTGGGAATACGTGCAGCGCCACGACGTTCCGCACAACCCGCTGCATCATCGGGGCTACCCGAGCATCGGCTGCATCCAGTGCACTCAGCCGATCCCGGGGCTGGGCGCGGGGGAGTACACCCGGGCCGGCCGCTGGAGTGGAAGCCAGAAGACTGAATGCGGGCTGCACGTGAACGGCAGCGGGATCTGAAAGGAGTTCCCATGGACGGACAGGGATCGCCCCCGGAATCGAAGGTCGAGGCTGCCAAGCGCAACAGCCGCTATCTCAGGGGCACCATCGCGGAGGCGCTCGCGTCTCCCGCGCCGGCGTTCGGGCCGGAGGATGCCCAGGTTCTCAAGTTTCACGGGAGCTACCAGCAGGACGACCGCGACCTCCGGCGGCATCGCGGGGCGGGCGAGGACAAGGCCTGGCGGTTCATGGTGCGGGTGGGTCTTCCCGGCGGGTTGCTCACGGCGGAGCAGTACCTCGCATTCGACGATCTCGCGGAGCGTTACGCCAACGGGACGCTCCGCATCACCTCTCGCCAGGGGCTCCAGTTCCACGGGGTGGTGAAGGGCGATCTCAAGTCCACCATCGCCGGGGTGAACCGGGCGCTTGCCACGACGCTGGCGGCCTGTGGCGATGTGCGGCGGAACGTCATGGCCTGCCCCGTCCCCCTCGACGACGCTGCTCATGCTGCGGTTCGTCAGGCTGCCTTCCGGATCGCCGAAGAGCTGGCTCCGCGTTCTCGCGCGTACTACGAGATCTGGCTCGACAAGGAGCGCCAGATCACCACGGAAGAGGAGGAACCGTTCTACGGCGACCGTTATCTGCCGCGGAAGTTCAAAGTCGGGGTGGCGCGCTCCGACGACAACTGCATTGATGTCTACGCGCAGGACGCCGCCTTGCTGGCGGTGCTCGAGGGCGGCCGGATCCGCGGTTTCAATCTGCTGGTGGGCGGCGGCCTCGGCATGACCCACGGCAAGGGCGACACCGTGGCCCGCCTCGCCGACCCGATCGGCTTCGTGGCAGCCGAGCGCGGCGCCGCAGCCATCCGCGAGGTCACCGCCATCTTCCGCGACCACGGCAATCGCCAGGACCGGCGGCACGCGCGGCTCAAGTATCTACTCAACGATTGGGGACTGGACCGCTTTCGCGAGGAGCTGCGCCGGCGGGCGGGCTTTCCGATCGGCCACGCCGTGGAGCTGCCCGCCCCCACGTTCCACGACCACCTCGGCCCCCATCGCGCCGCTGACGGCTCGTGGATCTACGGGGTGTTCGTGCAGAGCG
>JBBIMQ010000106.1:0-8592 GCA_037444345.1 Gemmatimonadota bacterium
CAGTCGAACACTTCGGCCACGCCATCGTCGAGGTCGGCGACGTAGCCGTCGAGCGACATGGACATGATGGCGACGATTTTCGACACGGCGACCCCCCTTGCGCTGCGTTCCGTCCGCCCAACGCCCCGGTGCAGCGGACCGTCCGCAGCAATCGGTTGTTAGCCAGACTGCGCCTGTGATCCTGGCGCGTACCACAGCACTACCGATCCGTTGCCGAACACCCGCGTGTTGGTGAGCGTCAACGCCAAGGGCGCCGCGAGCCCCGACAGGAACGACCTACCAGCGCCGAGCGCAATGGGAAGCACCACCACCTGAACCGTATCAACGAGCCCGGCGTCAGCCAACTGGGTCACGATGCTACCACTGCCCAGAATGGTCATCGCGGGCCCATCTTGCGCCTTCATTCGGCGAATGGTTTCGATCAGCTCGCCCTTCGCGAGGGTCGTGTTCGCCCATTCGACGGCGTTCAAGGTCCGCGAGAACACGAGTTTGGGCATCGCGTTCATCCTCGCCGCCACCTCGGGCATGGCGTTCGCCGCCATTGGCGTTGGCCACCATGCGGCCATCAGCTCGTACGTCTTGCGGCCGAAGAGCAACATCCCTCCGCCGCTCGCGTTACCAGCGACGAACTCGTGCCATTCTGCATCGTCAGGCAGTCTGTGGGCAAAACTCATGTCGCCGTTGAGGTCGCAGTAGTAGCCGTCGAGGCTGATCTGCATGTACGCGTTGACGGGTCTTGATCGCGTGCGAGACATGATCCCGTTCCTCGTACGAGCCAGCGGGAGGCACAGGCCTCCGGAGGGCCCACCGTCCGACCCCTGGCCGCCCGCCGGTCCTGCCGCACCGGCCTCCGCCACCGGCCTGTCAGATCAGCGGCTGCGCTTCCACCGAGAGCACCGCCGGCAGGTCTCGCCCCACGGCCGTCCAGCGGTCGCCCCCATCGCTCGAGGCGTAGACCTGCCCCCCCGTGGTCCCGAAGTACACCCCGCAGGGCTGCAGCCGGTCCACGGCCATGGCGCCTCGCAGCACGTTTACGTAGCAGTCGCGTTGCGGCAAGCCACTGGTGAGAGCCTCCCACTCTTCCCCGCCCGTCCGGCTCCGGTACACCCGGAGCTTTCCCTCCGGGGGGTAGTGTTCCGAATCGCTCGTGATGGGCACCACGTAGATCGTCTCCGGCTCGTGGGGGTGCACCGCGATCGGAAAGCCGAAGTCGGAAGGGAGATTGCCGCTCACCTCCCGCCAGGAGTCGCCCCCGTCGTCGCTCCGCATCACATCCCAGTGCTTCTGCATGAAGAGCACGCCGGGACGCGAGGGGTGCTGCGCGATCCGGTGCACGCAGTGGCCGACCTCCGCGTCGGGATCGGGGAGCTCGTAGCGCGACTGCAGCCCGCGGTTGGCCGAGCGCCAGGTGAGCCCTCCGTCGTCGCTCCGGAAGACCCCGGCCGCGGAGATCGCGACCAACAGGCGGTCGCGGCGGGCCGGGTCCAGCAGGATCGTGTGCACCGCCATCCCGCCTGCCCCCGGCTGCCAGAGATGGCCCTTCACCGTGCGAAGCCCGGGCATCTCGCTCCAGGTCTGCCCGCCGTCGGTCGTGCGGAAGAGCGCCGCGTCCTCCGCCCCGGCGTACACCGTGTCCGGGTCGTCCAGGGAGGGCTCGAGGTGCCAGATCCGCCTGAACTCCCAGGGCCGCTGTGTGCCGTCGTACCACTGGTGGGTCCCGGGTACCCCGTCGTACACGAACTTGTTTCCCACCGGCTCCCAACTTTTCCCTCCGTCCGAGGAGCGCTGGATCACTTGCCCGAACCAGCCACTGGTTTGGGAGGCGTAGATCCGGCTGGGGTCGGCGGGCGAACCCTTGACGTGGTAAATCTCCCAGCCGCCGAAGTGGGGGCCGCTCACCTGCCACTCCTTGCGCCGCCCGTCAGCGGTGAGCACGAAGGCGCCCTTTCGGGTGCCGACCAAGAGGCGTACGGCGGTCATGAGGAGCTCCGGTTTCGGGTGGCCGGGGTCGAAGAGCGGGCGGAATGACGGATTGCCAGGCCCCGTCTCCTAGTCGCGGGACCTGCCCCGGAATCGACACCGCCCTACGGTCCGGCGGCCGGAATGGCTTCGGAACCTGCCTCCGCCCTTTTTCTAGTCGCAGGTTGAACCATCGGCCCGACCTCCGGGGCTGGCCCCCCCGGGCGGCTCCATGCAGGCCAGGAGAGACCGAGGGGAGCCGCTGGAGCCTCCATTGCAAAGGGTGGCCGGGACCGTCGCCCGGGCCCGGTCACCGGAGCTGTACCGCCGCCTCGCTCCGCTCCCAGAGTTCCCGCGCCAGCGCCGCGTCGTCCGCCAGGGGACTCGCCGGCACCTCGCGGCAGCGGTCATAGTACCGGCCGCTCACCGTGGCGAGTTCCGGGGCCGTGGCGCAATACAGCGGGGTCTCGGCCCCCTCCTCGTTCGAGAGCAGAAAGAGCTTGAGGACCCACTGGATCGGGAGCGGGAGCGCGCGCCAGATGTTGGTCGCGACCGCACCGGGATGGAGCGCGTAGGTCGTCACCCGCGTACCGGCAAGGCGACGGGCCAGCTCCCTGGCATGGAGCACGTTCATGAGCTTGGTCACGGCGTAGTCGCGGAAGCCACTCCATCGCGGCGTCGCCCGGCGCTCGAGGGCGGACCAGTCAATGCCCTTCGCGGTGAAGTGGGCGGCGCTCGCGACGTTGACGACCCGAGCGGCGGGCGACTCGCGGAGCCGCGGGAGCAGGAGCTCGGTGAAGAGAAACGGCCCGAGGTGGTTCACCGCGTAAGTGAGGTCGAACCCGTCGGCACTGAGGGCCCGGGTGCCGGCGATCCCGGCATTGTTGACCAGCACGTCGAGCGGCCGGCCGGTCCCGAGGAATCGCTCCGCGGCCTGCCGCACCGAGGCGAGCGAGGCGAGGTCCAGGTGCAGGAACTCGATCGCGCTGTCGGTGTGGGCCGCACGCAGCCGGTCGAGCACCGGCCGGGTCCGCTCCTCGGAGCGGGCCGCGAGCACCAGGTTCGCGCCTCGGGCGGCGAGCGCCTCGACCAGCGCGCGTCCGATCCCGCTGTTGGCCCCGGTCACGAGGAAGGTGCGGCCGCGAGGCGAAGGGGGCTCCGTCATGGCCCTGATGATCGCCGGCCAGCCGCCGGGGCGCCAGCTCAGGATGCCCTGGCAAACCCCGAGGGCCGCCGGGCGCGGCTCTCAACGCTCGGCTCCCGGCCCGCGCCCCCCCACCGCCTCAGCCCCCCGCCCGGCTCCTCGCAAGGGGCCGTCGGCGGCCCGGCGGGAGGACGCCCGAGCCGGGGGAGGCTTCGCCGCCCCGCTCAGGCAGCGGAGAGCCCCGATCGGGTGGGATCCGGCCTCCCTACCCGCTCCCCGCCCGAGGTAACTGGCCCCGGCGGGGAAACGGCTGCAGATTGGCGGTGTCTGTCTCGCGGTGCGTCCGCCGTCATGGCGCTGAGCTACATCCACTGCCCCAGCTGCGGCCAGAAGGCCCTCCCGGTCGCCACCCAGTGTCCGCGCTGCGGGAAGCCGTTCGAGACCGCGCTCTCGCCCCGCCCCGCTCCACCGTCCGGGCCCAACCGGGTTCGCGCCGGCCTCTTCATCGCGGGCGCGGCGGCGGTAGCCATCGTCGCGAACGCGCTCCGGGACAGGCCCACGATCACCCCTGGAGGTCTCTCCCCGGGCTCGGCGACAGCACCCGGCGACACGGCCGCCGCCCTTCCCGCGGAACAGGCCGGAGCACCCCGGCCTCGCCCCGCCGAGCCGGAACCAGCGACCAGCGAGGAGCGGCACCCCGCGGCGGCGCCAGCCCCTCCCGCCACCGGCGCAGCCAGCCGTCCCGACCCCGCTCGAGTCCGCTACGCCACGACGTGGGTCAATGTCCGGGCAGCGCCAACCCCGGCGGCGCCGGTGGTGCATGTCCTGCGGCCCGGCGACACGGTGACCGTGGACTCGCTCGCGCGCGGATGGTACCGGGCGGAGAGCGAGGGGCAGGTCCTGGGGTACGTCTTTCGCGGGTACGTGGACACCGCGCCGCCTGAAGTACCGTAGGGGGCCCCCGCGGCGCTTGCGGCGCCCGGCCGGGGGCCGCATAATTATTCACCCGATCGCATGGGAAAGAGTCACGGCGGCCCGGTTTCGGCCGGGCGCTTTCTTTTCGCCTCCGCGAGCGCCGCGGGGGCCACGGCACGGAGCCCAGGAGATCATGACCAGAGCGACGGAGGAAAGGACCGCGGGGCGCTCGATCCCGCCTGCCATCGAGGCGGAGATCGCCGAGTACGCCGAGCAGATCGGGCAGTACCGGCGGGGCGAGCTGGGCGAGGTGAAGATGCAGAAGCTCCGGCTTCAGCTCGGCACCTACGCCCAGCGCCAGGACGGGGTCCAGATGGTCCGGATCAAGCTCCCCGGCGGAGTGCTGGCAGCCGACCAGATGCTGGCGCTTGCCGACGCGGCCGACCGGTTCGGGAGCGGCTTCGTCCATTTCACGACCCGGGAAGATGCCCAGCTCTACTATGTGAAGCTCGACGAAGTCCCGGCCCTGCTCCGGCACCTGGCGTCCCACGGCATCACCACCCGGGAAGCCTGCGGCAACACGGTGCGGAACATCACGGCCTGCTATCGCGCGGGGGTGTCGGCCACGGAGCCGTTCGACGTGACACCCTACGCCGAGGCGCTCGCGCGGTACCTGCTCCGCAACAAGTACAACCAGGTCATGGGCCGGAAGTTCAAGATCGCCTTCGAGGGCTGCCACGAGGACCACTCGGCGATCCGGATCCACGACCTCGGGTTCGTGGCCCAAGTCCGGGAGGAGAATGGCCGGGTGCGCCGCGGGTTCCGGGTCTACGTCGGAGGAGGGCTCGGCGCGGCGC
This sequence comes from Gemmatimonadota bacterium, assembly GCA_037444345.1. GTDB lineage: Bacteria > Gemmatimonadota > Gemmatimonadetes > Gemmatimonadales > GWC2-71-9 > JADJOM01. The sequence goes on from JBBIMQ010000106.1 coordinate 4,876, forward strand.
CGGCGCTCGCCCATCTCTACGCCGACTTCCTCCCGGAGGAGGAGCTCTTCAACCTCGCGGCTGCGACGGTGCGGCTGTTCGACCGCTACGGGGAGCGCAAGGCGCGGATGAAGGCGCGGATGAAGTTCCTGGTACAGACCCTGGGCTGGGAGCGGTTCCGCCACCTGCTCGACGAGGAGCGGAGGCGAGTGGGGCCGATCCCCGTCGGGGTCGGGGCTCGGGACGGGGAACCGCATCGCCCTGCGGTCGCCGCCAGCCGCGTTACGGCGGTGGAGGATCTCGATCCCGGATCGGACGAGCCGGCCTTCCAGCGCTGGGTCCAGGACGCGGTCATCCCGCACAAGCAGCCCGGGCTCTGCGGGGTGCACGTTCGCCTGCGCCAGGGCGACATCGTGAGCGATCGCCTCCGGGCCCTGGGCGAACTGGTCCGCCGCTACTCTGCGGGCGAGGCCAGGATCTCGATCGAGCAGAACCTCTTCCTGCCGTGGGTCCGCCAGGGCGAGCTGCCCGCGCTGTACGCCTCCCTGGAGCGGATCGGGCTGGCGGAACCGGGAGCGGAAACGATCGCCGACGTGACGACCTGCCCCGGAGCCGATACCTGCCGGCTCGGCATCGCGTCCGCCAAGGGGCTGGGCGCTGCCCTTTCCACCGCGCTGGAGCACGAGCTCTCCGAGCTGGCCGAACTCGCCCGCGATCTCCGGATCAAGGTCTCCGGCTGCCCGAACGGCTGCGCCCAGCACGGCATCGCCAACATCGGCTTTCACAGCGCGGCCCTCACCGAGCAGGGCCGGACCGTCCCCGCCTATCTCCTCTCCCTGGGCGGAGCCACCGGCCTGGAGCGCCCCGCCATCGGCCGCCTGATCGGCAAGTATCCGGCGAGAAACGGAGTGAAGGTGGTCGAGACCCTCCTGCGGCTCTATCGGGCCGAGCGGCGCGACGGGGAGGACTTCAACGCCTGTATCGCCCGGCTGGGCGAGGGGCGGATTCAGGAGGTCCTCGAGCCACTCAAGGCCGTCCCGTCCTTCGACGCCGATCCCGAGTTCTATCAGGATTGGGGGCACGAGCACGAACGTTTCGCGGTGCGGCCGAGCTTGAAGGGCGAGTGTGCGGGGACCCCGGTGGCGGAGCGCATGCCGGCCATCGCGGACGCAGAGGAGCGGCTGGCCCAGGCGGAGGCGTACTTCACGCACCGGGAATTCGAGGCCGCGGCCATCGCGGCCTGGGAGGCGGCGGCGGCCGCGGCCCGGGTCCCCCTCTACCAGCGCCTGGTGGACCCCTTCACCAGCGAGCAGGCGCTCTGGGAGTTCGAGAACCTCTTCGTGCTCTCCGGGCAGACCGAAGGAGCGTGGGCGGAACTCTCGACGGAATTCGAGCGGCTCCGGAGCGCCGAGCCCGGGGAAGCAGCCGCTGGTCGGGCGCTGGAGCGGGCTCGGGAGTTCGTGGCCTACTGTGCCCGGTTCCGGCCTGACCTTCCTCGTTCGTGACCTCTCCGGGCAGTTCTTGACCTCCTCGATCTTCGGCTTATATTCGGTACTCGAATACCGAATATAAGCCGAAGATCGAGGAAGCCATGACTCCCCCCACCCCCGCCCCGCACCCCTCCCTCCAGCCAACCACCTACAACCCGTTGGTGCACATCAACATCCGGGTATGCCCCGAGTGCGCCGGACCGGTGGTTCACAACTCGGGTTGCGTCACCTGCCGGCAGTGCGGGTGGGGGAGGTGTCAGTAGGACAGTAGAAAATCGGAGACTGCCCGAGATGCCCATTCTCATGATGCTCGGGCGGCGACCTCGCCGTCCGGGGGGTCGAGCCTCTCCGCTCGTTGAAGCAGAGGATGCCCGCAGGGAGCTGCGCAGCAGCCGTCCTGTGCCGGGACAGGAGGGCCTTCCAGCCCTGCTGCGGGACGATCGGTCCGGGCGCGGCTGCGCCCCGGGCGCCATCTGCGGGGTGCCGGAGACGGGGTGCTGGCTGGCCCAGGTCCTCGACGAGGGCGCCACGAGCGTCAGAGCGGGACTTCGGTCGCCGCCTCCGCTCATCACCTCGGTTTCCGGTGCGCCGCCTCGGCGGGCTGGATCCGGAGCGAGCGCGCCACCCTGAACCGGGGCGAAAGCTGGCGCGGGCGCCGAGCGGAGCTACGGGAGCGCCGGGGCGCAGGGAGGACGCCAGGATAACCGACGTCAGGCGAGAAAGACCAGCATGGCAACACCTGTCCCATCTCAACTCGAGCTTCCTGCTATCGTACCGCCCGGCCGTCCTCCCGCCGGCCTGCCCGTTCTCGACACCCGGCAGCGCGGGACCCCGTTCCACGAGGTCCCGGTCAGGGCGATTCTCAACTCCCCCGCCACCACCGGGATGGGGTTCTGGTCGCTCAACCCGTACGTGGGATGCGAGTTCGGATGCACGTATTGCTACGCGCGGGAGACGCACCGGTGGAGGGTGGAGCGGGCGGAAGGGGGGCGGGGGCAGGGGTGGGGGCAGGAGGGATCGAAGGACTGGCCGTCCCTCTCGCCCTCGCTCGCCTTCGAGCGCCGCATCCTGGTGAAGACCACCGCCGCGGCGGTGCTCCGGCGCACCCTGTTCCCGGCCAGGCTTCAGGGGAGCTCGCTCGTGATCGGTACCGCCACCGACCCCTATCAGTCGGCCGAACGCCGGTTTCGCCTGACCCGGAGCATCCTGGAAGCGCTGCTCGGCTGGCGCGGGCTTACGATAGGCATCGTCACCAAGTCGCCGCTCGTGGTGCGGGACCTCGATTTGCTCCGGAAGCTGGCCGAGCGGCACGAACTCACGGTCAACCTCTCGCTCGCCTCGATGGACGCGGAGCTGCTGCGGCGGCTCGAGGCCCGGACCCCGACGCCCCGAGCCCGGCTCCGCGCCCTGGCGCGCCTCACCGGCGCCGGGATTCATGCGGGGCTGCTCGTGGCGCCGATTCTCCCCGGCCTCACCGACAGCCGCCAGTCGCTCGCCGCCTTGATGCGCGCGGCCCGCGAGGCAGGTGCCTGCTTCGTGGTGGGGTTTCCGCTCCGGCTCGGCCCCGCGGCGCGGGCCACGCTGCTGCCCCACCTCGAGCGGGAATTTCCCGAGCTCGCCCGGCGCTATGCCCGGCATTACGACGGCCGGGACAACCCGAGCCGCGCCTACGCCGCCGCCCTCGCCCGCCGGATCCAGTCGCTCCAGCGCGAGTTCGGTTTCCCGATGCGCGACGGCCGGCGGCGGCGACGGGTGGGGCAGGCCGCCGGAGGAGCGGCCGTGGGACGGCGGGGAACGGCCAACGTGAACGGGGAACGGTGTCAGGCGGTGGAGAGGACCGGTGCGCGAACCGAAGGTTGACTCCGTGCTCCCCGCCGGCTGCTCGGCCCGTGTCTCGCTCTTCGGCAAGGAGCCCGCTCGTGCAGCGTGCTGTCGTCTTCATTGATCCGCCCGCCTTCTGCACCACGGTGGAGAGTCTGGTCGCGCCTGCGCTCCGCTCCCGGCCCGTCGTGGTGGCGGCGCCGGGGGCCGATCGGGCGACGGTGCTGGCGCTCTCCGCCGAGGCGCGGGCCGCCGGCATCACCCGCGGCATGCCGATCCGCCTGGCGCGCAAGCGCTGCCCCGACCTCGTCATCCGCCCACCCAACCCCCGGCTCTACGCCCGCGCCTCCCGGGCGCTGCGCGGGATCCTGGGCCGCTACACCCCGGTCATCGAGCCCCGGTGGTATGGCCACGCCTATCTCGATCT
>JBBIMQ010000107.1:0-8520 GCA_037444345.1 Gemmatimonadota bacterium
TCACGCATCTCAGCACGGTCTGGGCTGACGATCCGGACAATTCGCCGCAGCACTTCGCGTTCCGCATGCGGGAGGCGGTCGAGCTGGCGAACAACCGGATCCACGCGTACGCCCGGGAACACCCCGAGGTGAAAGGGATGGGCACCACGGCCACGGTGGCCGGGGTGTACGGCGCGGAACTTTATCTGGCACAGGTGGGGGACAGCCGGGCCTACCTGGTGCGGGGCGGCCAGGCGATCCAGCTCACCAAGGACCAGTCGCTCATGCAGCGGCTGGTGGAGGCAGGCGAGCTCACCGAGGAAGAAGCCGAACAGAGCGAACGCCGGAACATCATTCTCCAGGCCCTGGGTCCAGACCCACGGATCAAGGTGGATCTGACCTATCAGCCGCTTCGCCGAGGGGATCTGCTCATCCTCTGCTCCGACGGTCTCTCCGGCCAGGTAAAGAAGGAGGAGATGGCCGAGCTGGCTGGGGAGACGCCGGATCCGGTGCAGTTGTGCGCTCGGTTGATTGACCTGGCTAACCAGCGGGGTGGGCCGGACAACATCACCGTGGTGTGCGCCCGGTTCGAAGGGGACGGGCTGGCGGAGCCGGACGGCACGGCGGAGGTGGGCCATCAGGTATACCCCCTGGGGGAGGGAGAGGTGACCACCGAGCCGGTACCGGTGTACACCGGCAGTCCGGCGCCAGTGCCGCTGGCGGAGCAGCCGTCGGGGCGCCGGCTGGTCCTGATGGGCGCCCTGCTGCTGGTGCTGCTCCTGCTCTATCTGGTGCTCCGCTGAGAACGCTCGGCGCCGGCACATGAAAGCCCAGTTCACCTTCTTGTCAGGTAGCCGCGCCGGACAGACCGACATCTTCAGCCAGCCCTACATCGCGATCGGGCGCCATCCTGAGTGCCACCTGCGGTTCGACCCGGAACAGGACCTGGACGTGTCGGCCCGGCACGCGGCGGTGATGCTCACCGGCGAGCTCTATGTCCTGCGGGACCTGGGCAGCACGAACGGGACCTGGGTGAACGGGCGGCGCCTCTCGGGCGATCACGTGCTCGCGAGCCGGGACCGGATCCGCTTCGGGCCGCACGGCCCCCAGGTCGAGTTCACCGCCATCCCCGAGCCCCGCCCCGGGCCGCGGGTGCCTCCCCAGGAGAACCTGCAACCAGGCGGGACCGTCGTGTCCAGCAGGCCGAGTGCCGCCGCCCCGGCGCCGGTCCAGCCGCCCCCCCCTGAGCGCGTGAAGCCGCCTCGCCGCACGCCCGGGCCGGGGAGTACCACCCGGATCCGCGTGGAGGTGGCGCGCCAGACCCGGCGGCTGCGACGCACCACCATCATCCTGTTCAGCTTGCTGCTGCTCACGCTCGCCGCCTACCTCTGGCAGGCTCGCGACACCCAGCGGCGGCTCGGCGCCCAGCGGGAGGCACTCCTGGCGGTGGTGGACAGTCTGGTCACCGAGATCGGAATGCTGTCGTCGGGGAGCGAGGGGCTGCGCGCCGCGCTCGACTCGGCCCGGGCCGAAGCCCAGGCGCTCCGGCAGCAACTCGCGCAGACCCCGGCCGACGCCGCCGTGCTCGGCACGCTCCGCCGCCGGCTCGATGCCGCGGTCCGGCTCCAGCAGAGCCTGGCGAGCGCCGCGCGGCTCGACGCCCAGACCATCGCGGGACAGAACCGCGATGCGGTCGGCCTGGTGTTCGTCCAGCACCAGAACCGGCAAGTCTTCACCGGAACGGGATTCGCCGTTCGGGTGGACCCCCAGGGGGGCTACGTGGTCACCAACCGGCACGTGGTGGTGGACAGTCTGACCGGAGCGGCCGCCGACAAGATCGGCATCGTGTTTCAGGGTTCGAACCAGAACTTCCGGGCCGAGATCGCCAGGATTCACCCCGCTGCGGACCTCGCCCTGCTGCGGGTGAACGTGCGGGGCCTGAGCGCGGTCCGCGGGCTGGCTCCCCTGAACCGCCAGCCAGCGGTGGGGGAGCCGGTGGCGACCCTGGGGTTTCCCCTGGGCCTCGATCTCGCCGCGGGGGAGGAGTGGCGGCGGCTCGGGGTGGCCGCCACGCTGACGTTAGGCACGCTGTCCCGCGTGGTCCCTGGCCTCCTGCAGCTCGACAGCTACGGCGCGCCGGGGTCGAGCGGGAGCCCGGTCTTCGACCGGGAAGGCCAGGTGCTGGGCGTGCTGTACGGGGGCCAGCCGGGCAGCCAGGGACGGATCGTGTACGCCGTGCCGGCCCGGTTCGTCCACGAGCTGCTGGCCGACCTCCCGGGGCCGGACGCCGGGCGGTGAGCGGCAGGCGCTGACCTCGCCGGGCTCGATGCGCGCCGGCCGACCCTGCCCCGGAGGCGGGCGCGCCGCATCATGCGCACCCGCCCGGTAGATCCCCTCGACCCGCCCTCGATCGGGCCCCCTCCCCCCGCCCCCCCCCCGTTGACCGGCTGTGAGCGCGGTCACGGCCGGACCCGCTGCCCCGCCCCAGCGTGGGCCGATATGCCCAAGTTGCCCGTCACAAGCTCCGGCCCCCTGGGGCGGGCCGGAGCAGGCCATCGGCTGTCTGCCGTGGGGATCGCCGGCATCGCGCTCTTCGTGCTGGGAGTCGCCGGCGGGGCGCTCGGCATCCTGGGGCGGATCGAGGCCGCGGCGCGCGAAACGGCTCGCACCAACCTCAGGACCGGCCTGGCCGCGGCACGCGAGGCCACTCGCCACTGGGTGACCCGGCAGCAGGCGCTGGTGAGCACCTGGGCGGCGACCCGGGGTCTGGCCGGGCTCGTGGCCCGCGCTGGTTCGGCCCGGGCCCTCGGTGCGCCCGTGCCGCCTCAGGTCGCCGGCGCCATTGGCCGGCTGCTGGAGCCGATCCCGCGGCAGCAAGGCATCAGCGCCTGGTGGCTGCTCGGGCTCGACGGCACGGTCCTCCAGACCTGGCCGGTGTCGGGCGCCACTCCACCACTCGACTCGCTGGCGTCAGCGCTGGAGCGGGCCCTGGACGGATTCCCCACGGTGGCGCGGCACCAGGGCCAGCAGGTCTACGCCATGGCCCCGGTCCGGGACCAGCGCGAGGCGGTGGTCGGCGTACTGGCCTGGGCGATGCCCGGGCGGCGGGAGTTCTCGCGGCTGGCCGCGCAGAGCCAGGCAAACGCGGGAACCGCAGGGCAGGTCTACCTCTTCGACCGCGACGGGCGGGTGCTGGGAGCGAGCCTGGCGCAGGGGGAGCTCGCCGCCTGGCGCCTCACCGAGCCGGGGTCGAGCCAGCTCACCCGCATGGCTCTGGCGGCGGTCTCCGGAGGCACGGGGATGGACCTCGGGGGCTACCGCGACTACCGGGGCCAGCAAGTCGTCGGAGCCTGGGAGTGGGATCCGGAGCTCGACCTGGGGTTTGCGACGGAGAGCCCGGCGAGCCAGGTCTACCATGTGGCCGACGCCGCGCGCAGCGCGATTCTCGCGGGTCTCGCCCTCACGCTGGCCCTGTTCGGGGCGGTGGTGTTCGCGATCCTCCGGGGCCGCCAGCGGGCGCAGGCACTGTCGGCGACCGAGCGGCGCCTGGCCGCGATCATGGAGAGCACCACCGACGTGGTGGCCTTCGCCGACGGCGCCGGCGAGCCGGTGTATCTCAATCGCGCCGGGCACCGCCTGCTCGGCAGCGATCCTGCGGTGGGCCGGGCGCTGCTGCGGCGGGAATGGCTGGTGGCGGCGGCGCGGGAGGGAAGCTGGAGCGGCGAGACCCAGCTTCTCACCGCGGACGGGCGCGAGGCGGCGCTGTCGCAGGTGATCCTCTGCCACCGGGGACCGGACGGCCGAGTGGACTTTTACTCGACGATCGCGCGCGACATCACCGAGCGCACCCAGCTCGCCCGCCGACTCTTCGAGGAGAAGGAGCGGGCGGAGGTCACGCTGGGCTCGATTGGCGACGGGGTGATCCGCACCGACGCCGAGGGCAGGATCGAGTATCTGAATACCGTGGCGGAGCAGCTCCTGGGGTGCCGCCTGGCCGCGGTGGCCGGCCGGCCGATCGACCGGGTGATCACGCTGGCCAACGAGGCCACCCGGGAGCCTCTGGAGAACCCGGTTCGGATCTGCCTCCGGGAGCGCCGGGTGGTGGGACGGAGCAATCAGTCACTGCTCGTCCGGCCGGACGGCCGGGAGTTCGCCATTGACGACAGTGCCGCGCCGATCCGGAACCATGAGGGCCAGGTGATCGGGGCGGTGATGGTGTTCCACGACGTGAGCCGGGCCCGGACCCTGGCGCGGCAGCTCGCCCATCAGGCGAGTCACGATTTCCTGACCGGGCTGGTCAACCGGCACGAGTTCGAGCGGCGGCTCTCCCGGATCATCAGCCGGGCTCGGGAGGAGGCCAGCACCCACGCGCTCTGCTACCTGGACCTCGATCAGTTCAAGGTGGTGAACGACACCTGCGGGCATGTGGCGGGCGACGAACTGTTGCGGCGCCTGGCGCAGGCGCTGCAAAAGAAGGTCCGCCGGCGCGACACGCTGGCGCGGCTGGGAGGGGACGAGTTCGGGGTGCTGCTCGAACATTGCCCGCCCGAGCAGGCCACTCGGGTGGCGCACGAGCTACTGGAGGCGGTGCAGGAGTTCCGCTTCGTGTGGGAGGGCCAGCCCTTTACCCTGGGGGTGAGCATTGGCGTGGTGACGATCAGTGCCGAGAGCGAGAGCCTGGCGAGCGTGCTGCGCGATGCGGACGCCGCCTGCTACGCCGCCAAGGAGCGGGGGCGGAACCGGGTGCACCGCTACGAGCCCGACGATGCGGTGCTGGCATTGCGCCAGGGCGAGATGCAGTGGGTCACCCGGATCACCCAGGCGCTGGAGGAGCATCGGTTCCGCCTGTACGGGCAACCCATCGTTCCGCTGACGGGGCGGCCCAGCGAGCGATCGCGCTGCGAGGTGCTGATCCGGCTGCTCCAGCCCGACGGCACGCTGGTGGCCCCGGGGGCGTTCATTCCGGCGGCCGAGCGCTACAACCTGATGGGGCAAGTGGATCGCTGGGTGATCCGCGAGGTCGTCTCGCTCTATGCGCGGCACCGGCATCAGCCGTGGAAGCCGATCGCCTCGATCAACCTGTCCGGCGCCTCGCTCGGCGACCCCGGGATGCTGGCCTTCGTGCGAGACCAGCTCTCCCGTCACGACCTCTCACCCGACACGCTCTGCTTCGAGATCACGGAGACAGCCGCGATCGCCAACCTGGCGCAGGCGGCGCACTTCATTCGGGAGCTCAAGGCGCTGGGCTGCTGGTTCGCGCTGGACGACTTCGGGAGCGGGATGTCGTCCTTTGCCTACCTGCAAAGCCTGCCGGTGGACGCCCTGAAGATCGCGGGCGCCTTCATCCGGCACATCGAGCATGATCCGGTGGAGTACGCGATGGTGGAGGCGATCAACCGGGTGGGGCACGTGATGCGGCTCCGCACGGTGGCGGAGGGGGTGGAGAGTCTGGGGACGATCGCCACGCTGCGGCGGATCGGGGTGGATTACGCCCAGGGCTTCGCCATCGGGGAGCCGCTCCCGCTCGAAGCCCTGTGCGATCTCCAGCTCGGCCCGTCTTCGGGGGAGCGGCCGCTTCGACTTGCCTGACAGCGCCGGAGCCTACCCGCGCTGCTGGATCCGCTGCACCTCCGTCTGGGCCGCCTTGCGCCATTCCGCGAGCTGGCCCAGCACCCCGAGCTGCTGGAGGAGGCCCACGTCCAGCGCCGGGAACCCGCCGGGGCCCTCCAGGCCCGCCTCCAGAGCCTGTTCGTGGGCGAGCGCATCGGCCACATGAATGGCGGCCGCGGGACCCCACGGACCCAGGGCCAGCTGCGGTGCGGCGTGATGCCATCGCACCGCTTCGACGACGCCCGCGGGAAGCCCCCAGAGCGCGAGCAGGGCGGCGCCCGCGCTGGCGTGAGAGGGAAGGCCGAGTTCGGCCTCGACCTCGTGCGCCGGGCGCGCGGTCTCCGCCGCCGTTCGCAGCACCGGGGCATACCGGTCAGGGAGCCGTGCGGCGAGGGCCAGCTTCCCGATGTCGTGCAGCACGCCGAGGGTGAAGAGTTCCTCGCGTTCCGTGCCGCTGCGGCCCATCGCCCCGGCCACACAGCCGGTGAGGAACGCGTGGGTCTGGTGTCGGTCCCGGTCGAAGCCAGGGCAGCGAGCCGCGGCCGGGAAAGCCTGAAAGACGCCGCAGGTGAGCGCCATGGCCTTGAGGGCGTTGAGGCCGAGGCAGGCCACGGCGTGGGAGGCCGTTCGCACTTCCTGGGCGGCGCCGAAGAAGGCGGAATTGGCCACCTGAAGAATCTTGGCCGTGAGGGCGTCGTCTTCCTCGATCACCTCGGCGACCCGAGCGAGGGATCCATCGCTCTGGGCCAGAACCTCAAGGAGGCGAGAGTAGAGGCGCGGCGCGGGCGGGAGTGCGCCGATGCCGACAACGGCCTCCAGGACGTCCTCCTCGCGGAGCGCCGTTCGGGTCGCCGCAGCGCGGGCCAGCATCTGGCGGAGCTCCGGGATGCCGCAGGGCTTGGCCAGGAACTGGTGCGCGAGCGGCACGGAACGAAATCCGGTCTTGAGATCGGCGTACCCGGACAGCAGCACGCGCACCGTAGCCGGGCTCCTCTCGCGCGCGCGGGCGAGAACCTCCTCGCCGCTCACGAGGGGCATCTGCATGTCGGTGATCAGCACGTCGAACCGCTCGGCCTGCAACAAGTCGAGGGCGGCGCGGCCGCCGGCCGCCGGGGTCACCGAGACCTGGGGCTCGATCTGACGCAGCATGCGGGCGAGCGAGGCCAGCACCATCGGCTCGTCGTCCACGAGGAGGATCCGCATTCACTCTTCCGGCCCCGTCAGGGGCAGCCGCACGGTAAAGGTGGTCCCCTGCCCCTGAACGCTGGCGAAGCTGAGCCGCCCCCCGTGATGCTCCTCGACGATCATCCGAGCGATCGCGAGCCCCTGCCCTGATCCGGCACCGAGGGGCTTGGTGGTGAAGAACGGCTCGAAGACGTGGTCCTGAATCGCCTCGGGGATGCCGACCCCCGTATCGGCGACTGAGACCTCGACCCAGGATCCCAGGGCGGAGGTGGCCAGCCGGATCGTGCCGAGGGTCCCCGTGGTTCGGACCTTCTCCTCCACGGCGTCGGCCGCGTTGATCAGCAGATTGATGAGCACCTGGCTGATGAGCCCGGGGTGGCAGACCACGGCCGGGAGGTCGCCCAGCGCAGTCTCCACCGTCGCCACTCGGCGAATCCGACTGCGGGTCAGGACGAGGGCACTGGTGGCCACCCGGTTGAGGTCGGCGGCAACCCGGTCATCGGCACCGGGGTGGGCCAGGACTCCCATGGCCCGGACCACCTCGCAGGCCCGAGCGATGGCTTCCAGCGTCTCGTCGAGGGTGACCGGGATGTCCGCGGCCAAGGTCGCCAGCTGGTCGCCCGCGGGGCCGGGGGGCCGGTGGGGACCGGCGAGCGCCTGGCGCAGGACCGGTTGCAAGGCGCGGAACGCTTCGCGGAGGAATTGGGCGTTATCCCCTAACGCCTGGAGGGGCGTGCTCAGCTCGTGAGCGATGCCGGCGGCCACCTGTCCCAGGGCTTCGAGCTTCTGGGACTGGCGCAGCTTGTAGTCACTCGAACCCCGTGCGATGGTCTGCATGGCAACCCTGGGTGCCCGGCACCGGCGTCGCGAGACCGCCGCACCGATCCCCGGGACATTCCCCTCTAGTGTCGCCGCCATGCGCCGGGAGCTTTAGCGGCTCAGCGAATCGGCACCAGCCGGCGGAGGCGCACGGCGGGTCTGCTTGTGCCGGTAGAGGGCGCGGTCGGCCTGGTCGAGCAGGTGCCCCAGGTCCGCCGGCTCGGGGGCATCGAGGGCAGCAGCGCCGAGGCTCAGGCGGAGCGGGTAGGGGAGCTGGCGCCGGGCGGCGGCCTGGACCAGTCCAGCCTCGATCCGACCGGCCACGGCGGTCACGGCATCCTCGCCGGCGTCGTAGGCCAGGGCGACGAACTCGTCCCCACCGAACCGGGCCACGATGTCGGAGTCGCGGAAAGAGCTCTGGAACACCTGGGCCGCTGCCACCAGGGCCCGGTCGCCGGCGTCGTGGCCCCAGGTGTCGTTGATGGTTTTGAGATCATCCAGGTCGGCGCACATCACCAGGCAGCGTCGCCGTTCGCGGCGGGCCATCCGCAGCTGGGCTTCCGCCACCGCCCGGAAGCCGCGGCGGTTGTACAGCCCGGTGAGCGGATCGCGGAGCGAGAGGTCCCGGAGCATCGCGAGGTGGCGGTGTCGCTCGAGCGCGCAGCGCACCGCGCGCACCGCCACACTCGGCGTCAGATGCTCCCCGATCAGGTAGTCCTGGGCCCCTTCCCGTACCGCCTCGACCGCCTCCGGTTCCCGCTGCAGGTCGGCCAGGAGAACGAGGGGAACCTGCGGGGCCATGATGCAGAGATCGCGGAGCCCCACGAGCCCGGCCGGTCCCGCTTGGTCCAGGTCCAGGAGCACCAGGTCCACCCGCTCGACGCGCACCCGGGCGAGGACGTCCGCCACCCGGCGACCCTGGCTCTG